>DNGT01000429.1 GCA_003486165.1 Desulfobacteraceae bacterium | reverse complement strand
AAAAGACCCATTATGGTTCATTTACAGTACTGGACGGCATGGGTGGACGAAACCGGCAAGCTGAATTTTCGGCATGATATTTACGACCGTGACAAGCCGCTGGATCAAGCCTTGCAAGAGCAACGTCCCGAGGCTTAGAGCGGTTAATTTAAATTTGCCAGTGCCGAACAGGACCGACATCCACATGTACAAAATCGGATTTCCGGTAATACCCTACCCCTCCAGCTTTTAACGTCATACAGACCTTTCGCAACCATTTCGTGTCGCAATCCGGAATCCGGATATCGGCAGCTTCACCTTGGGTGTGTAAACTATTCTTGACGACGTATTTGCTTTTCTTTCGCAGCTCGGCATTTGTTTCGGGAGAACGGTATCCGGAAATAATATGGAATCGGGTCGGCCGGTCAAGTTTCTTGGAAACAGAATGCAACAGATTCAAAAGTTCTTTTCGGATGGGCTTAATTTTCCCTGTACGATAATCACGGAAAATATAGTTGATGTCTTCCAGGGCTTCGTGCTGATACTGACCCTGGGCATAATAACACACATCAAGCTTTTCGCCGGTGTGCGCATTGAACAAAAACAATTTTCGTTTCGGCGCCGACGAACGACCAATGGAAGCAATGGCCGTTGCCGGGAATACGCTGCATAAAGCCGCTTGCGCCCCGATTTTTAAAAAACAGCGTCGATCTATAACCATATCTAAAAAGTGTGCTCCTTTTCACAAAAAGATTTGCATTTCCATTTAAAAATGAAGTTGCATCAAATTTTATCCATTCCGTTCTCCCCTAAGGACTGGAAGCGTAAGCGAGGGACTCCGTCTCGTAGAGACTTCGTCTCGGAGAGCTGTCCGAACCGGAGGCCTATATATAAGTGTTTATAATAAAAATTTCCAGATCCCTCAGATCTTTCATTGCTTGATCTTCTTCTCTCTGTACTGGAGATAAGAATTGCGCATTGCAACGTAAGGATCTACGGACGCTTCTTTTAATGCCTCATACTCACCGATATGAAAAGAGGTTTTATTGACGAGGTTAAAACCCCTGACAGCCATTTCCGCTTCAAAAGGATCAATATAAATGAGTGGATTTAAATATGCGTCACCTAAAGATCCTATAAAATCACGAAGTGTTGAAGGTCCCAGAATCGGCCATACAAGGAAAAATCCATTGCCGATGCCATATTTAGCAAATGTCTGGCCAAGATCCTCATCATCGGCAAGATTGAGTAGAGGATATTGACTTGCCGGATCTACTAGTCCAAGGACACCGATTGTGGTGTTTATAACAAACCTGGTAAATTCAGATGCCGCAGCATTCCCTTTACCCTGAAGAATGCAGTTGACAAATCTTATCGGCATCATCAAGTTATAGAAAAAATTTCTCACACCGACCCTGAAAATATCCGGAGTAATCTTTGTATACCCTTTTGCCAGTGGCTTGAGCAACCAGAAATATAGCTTGTCATTGAAATGGTACATTCCCTTGTTCCAAATATATAAAGGATCTGCCACCTGTAACTGCTTCGTTTCAAACTCTTTTTCAAAAAGCTCTTTTTCAAAATTATCTTCGACATCCGGATTTTGAGACATCTCTTTTGTCTTTTCTACTATTGCCTTTTCATTTTGATCGAGTGCAGTATCGTTGGCTGTTTCATTCAGGGAGTTCAGAGGTTTGTGGGCACACCCTATAGACAAAAAAGTGAAAAGCAAAAGTATCGGCAGCGGATGGAAAATTTGTTTTTTCAGCATATCACTGGGCATCCTTCGGGTTTTCTTTTACTTCGGGACCAAACGGTTTGAAAACAACCAAAAGTNNGTATAAAACATGGCGTGGCCGATGCTTCCATGACACCGGTGCAATGTTGCAATATAATCCTGATCGAAACGAATCTCTCTTCTAAATCGGTGAATATAATGAATGGTGTCATCCACAGCAATCCCGACACTGATGGAAGCAATGGTGATGGTCATCATATCAAGGGGAATATTCAGCCAGCCCATAACGCCGAGGACCACACCGATGGAAAGCAGATTGGGAAAAATGGCGATCATCGAGATTTTTAACGATCTGAACAAAATCATAAACATGCCCATTAGGGCCAGAATAACTACTCCAAGAGTTTGAATCTGTGATTTAAAAAGGCTTTGCAACATGTTGTTGTATAATACCAACATTCCGGTTAAATGAACCTGGTTCGCCTTCAATCCGAATTTGTTCAGCAGATTTTCATGGATCTTTTTTATCAGTTGATTTCGCTTCAGTGTTTTTTCGGAATCCCTGACACGGACTGAGAAACGAACTTCATTGTGTTCAACGGACACATATGGTGTTAAAACCATATCCTTAAAGCGGTCGGGGAGTTCGTTGTAGAGCAGGGCCAGTTCCAAATTATCAAGAGGCTTATTGTTATTGAGTTTTTCTGTCATCTTCAAAAGGGTCTCCAGCGAAAGCACTTTGCCGGTTTCCGGCAAACGGTTAAGATCATCGTGGATTTTCTTGACAAGGGTCATTTTTTCCAACGTAAACCAATATTTATCCTCTTTTTCCGAATTTTCAAATTCATTGAATGTATCGAATTCATCGCCTTTTTTTTGAACTGGTTTAGGTGCTGGGATTGATTTTGTTGCTGTGGATGTTTCAAAAACGACAATGATATCCAAAGGAGTGGTTCCACCTAAGTTTTGGTCAATGGTTTTCATACCCTGATAAATCTCGGTGGTGTGTTTAAAGTAGTCGATAAAGCTGTTTTCAACCGTTAGTCTCGTTACGCCGACGGCGGTTAAAACAAGGGCGATGGCGCTTACTACCAATATTAATATACCGTGTGCTTCGGTAAACCTTGCCAAAAAGGGAGTCAGTGAAAAGTGTGGTTTTCTTCCGGTTGCCGGCGTTTCTTTGCTCATCAGCACCAATATGGAAGGAAAAAGGAGAAATGTCATGATCAGGGACACAAGAATGCCGGCACTCATCATCCATCCAAAAGTAATCACCGGAAGAATATTGCAAAGCAGCAGGGAACCAAACCCGGCAATGGTCGTCAAAGTAGCATATAAGCAGGGTTTACCCATTGAGCTGACGGTATCAAGGACGAGCTCACGCTGTGAGGCCTCAGGGTTTTTTATACATAGTTCCCGGTAACGCACGATTAGGTGAATAGTGATTGACATGGTAATGATGAGCTGCAACGAAATAAAATTAGACGATATAACGGTGACTTCCCAGTTGAACAGTCCCAACAGACCCATCATGGAAACCACCGAAAAGGCGCAGCAGATTATNNGCAATGTCCTGATGCCGAATTTTCTTCATCTGATCTCGATGGTTTCTAAATTGCTCAATGACGCTTTTGAATTCAAGAGCTTCCTTCGGCGACAGAGATCCTTCAGCCTTTTTCTGTCTGAGATGGTTACGTGTGCTCAGCAGATCCCGGTAACTTTCATCAACGGGAAAGTATATGAGAAGTGCGGTGGTCTTGAGATCCGGGCTTACCAGAAGATTTTGATACAGCGGACTGCTCCTGAATTCAATCTTTGCCAGCTTTTTGTCGACCCTGGAGGATTCTATGGTGGGAATGTCGCCGGTCAGTTCTTTGATCGGAATCGGCGGGCTTTCCAACAGCGGGGCATCGAGTATCGAAACAATCTTCGAAACATTTTTTAACTTCTTTAGGTCATCACACAGGCGAGAGAGTTTTGAAAGGGTGACATTGTCGAACAAATCCCCTTTCGGGGCAAAAGTCATCACCAAATAATCCTGCAGTCCATAGCGGGAATCAATGATTCGTGAATACTGAAGGTCCTTATCATTCTCGAGCATCAGAGTTTCCGCCGATGCGTCAAGCTTAAAGTCCTTTGCAGCATAACCGAAAAAAGAAACCAGCACGACCAGACAGATAATAACAACCTTGGGCCGTGTTAAAATAAACTTATCGAAAAACTGTNNTTTCCGGTTTTTCGAGTTTCAAAAGAAGATCGTCAATGGTGCCTTTGCTGAGTATGTCGTAAAACTGAGATCGATATGTTGAAATAAGGCTGACGCCTTCGATCTCTATGTCATAAATTTTCCAGCTATTTGACGACTTGTATAGTTTGTACATCATGGCGATACGTTTATTTTTAGAAATCACGCTGGTCGGTATTTGAATTTTTATTCCTTCTTGAACAGGCGCGTCATAGACAACTTTCTCATCAGTATAAAGGGATAATTTATCAATATACGACGTCTTTAACCGTGCAACAAAAAGATCAACAAATCTCTCCCTGTTTTTTTCTGAAAGCTCGGGCCAGTACTTTCTGCCCAACGTTAGTTTTGCCATGAGGTTGTAATCAAAGATTGGTTCTACGATTTTTACAACCTGTTCGTTTTTCTCCTGTTGAACGAGATCTTTTCTCTGCAATACGGATAGTGCAGCTTCAATTTTAGCTATCAGCAATTCTTTTGCCGAATTTTTGTCATCGGACCAGCCGACCTGGCTCATGAGCAGAAACACTAAAACTGCATATAACATTCTTTTCATCGTCATGCCTCTGGATATCGTTATTTTCCCCATTGTCTAACCGATAATTTGTTTTTATGCAACCCCATAAGTATAAGGAAAAGAAGGAGACAGATTTAAGTGCGTGTGGCTGCATGAATCATGCCACGGCGTTTCTTAAAACACTCTGCAAAAGAATATATTCTATATTTTTAATTGGTTAACCATTTCTTAGATAACCAAGCATTTTTGAGATTGAAAGGGAAATCGTTTTTTGTCAATATTTTGACAACTTTTTCAGACAATACCGGCTAACGGCAAATATATCCGCTATCAAACCGAGAACTGTCACGCCTGGCGCGTGACTGCGGGTACCTTTAATTACCGGCGATACTTCCCCATCAACTGCACATAACCGATGATATGGTTTTCCATGGCCTTTAGAACCTGCTTTTTTGTGGCTCCAGGCGACAGGTTCAGCAAGGTGTCAAGGGCATATAATTTGAAATAATATCTGTGAGTACCACCCGGCGGACAGGGACCGCCGTAACCGATCCGGCGAAAATCATTGATTCCCTGAACCCCGCCGGGTAACGGATGTTTATCGGGGGATATATTCTCCGAAAGGTCTTTTGTCTTTGCCGGAATATCATAGTAAACCCAATGCACCCATGTGCCCATGGGTGCATCCGGATCATCACAGATGAGCGCAAGACTCTTTGTGCCTTCCGGAAGTGAACCCCATTTTAAAGGTGGCGACACATCAGCCCCATCACAGGTATATTTGCTGGGAATCATTCCACCTTCATCAAATGCCGAGCTTGTTAGTTCCATGGTTCCTCCTTCAGCTTCTGCAAAGGGTAGCGTTAAAAAAATGATGATGAAAAAAAACATCAAACAAAGACTGGTGGTATTGTTCTCTTTCATAATCTCATCCCTTTTATTTATCTGAATAATAAAAATTCAAGTTTTGCATTAAATATTTGTGATACACTATTAACATCGCAGTATTTTCACCCGATGATAGCAACAAAAAATCATCGCTATGTAATTTCAAAAAAGGCGATGAACCGACATTACCGAAAGGTCATTATAAATTACTGGCTGCAAACGTTGCCACCCTCTTTTCATGCCAGTATTCACCCTTTGTTTTGAAATCCACAAAACCCACATGCCCGCCTGATTTCGGCATTTCAAGATAAAGATAAGGATTATTTTTCGCTTCTTCAACAGGATAACACGCTTCACCCAAAAAAGGGTCGTTCTGAGCGTTGATTATTATCGCCGGAATATTGACATCGGCAAGAAATTGTTTGCAACTACATTTGGACCAGTAATCTTTTGCATTTAAAAACCCGTGAATGGGTGCCGTATATCTGTTGTCAAACGCTTCGAATGTCCTGATTGAATGATAATCCGCATCATCGATGTTACCCGGCATGATTTGCATCTTTACCTTTATCTTGTCGTGAAACATCTTTAGAAAACGCTTCATGTAAAGCATGTTAGATTTTTCGGCCAGTTTTCTCGCACAGGATTCAAGATCACAGGGTACGGACACAGCAGCGGCGCTTTTAATTATCTGATATACCGGGTATTTTTTCTCTCCCAAATACATCAGGGTCAAATTGCCGCCCACACTGAAACCCACAAGTGAAATACACGAATAGCGCTTTTTGTCGACCACATGACTCACGACAGCGTGAAGGTCTTCCGTAGCACCGCAATGATATGAGCGAATCAGACGGTTGGGTTCACCGCTGCAACCCCGAAAATTGAAAGCAATACCATCCCATCCTCTCGTGATAAAAGCTTTTATCATTCCAAGTACATACGAACGTCGGGAATGACCCTCGAGACCATGTGAAACAATAACCGCCCTGTCTGCACCAACCTCTGACCAGTCCAGATCAATAAAGTCACGATCAGGTGTGAAAATTCGTTCCCGAACATAATTGACACCCTTTACTTTTCTAAAAAGGGTAGGATAAATGGTCTGGAAATGCGCATTTGAATATAAAAACAATGGGTTGTAGTCTGAATTCGAAATTAACGGCATCTGAAGCTCCCGGTATGATCATTTCACGTTGAATCTATATTTTTTGCATGATAGGAAAAATTGATCAAGCAACTTTTAACTCACCCGGTGTTTGAAACCGGCGGTTGAATAATGTCGGAACATTTTGAAATAAATATTGTCTAAATTAAATGAATAATCGCATAAAAAAGCCGGACGCTTCATACCGCGAGGACATTGTGTTGATACGGGCTGTTCAGGCGGGTGATAAGGCTGCCTTTGACGAACTGGTTCTTAAAAACAAAGATCGATTATTCAATCTGATCTACTGGTTCTTGGGAGACTATCATGAAGCCAATGACTGTGCTCAGGAGACCTTTATAAAAGTCTTCAAATCGATAAATAAATTCAGGTTTGAATCGGCATTTTCCACCTGGCTCTATCGGATTGCCATCAATACTTGTAAAAATAGATTAAAATCAGCTACATACAGATGGAAGAAAAAGACGGTTTCACTCGAAACCTCGAATGTCTCAAAAAACGGCAACCCTAGTTCCGAAATTGTGAACGGCTCTCCAACTCCGGTAATGGCACTTGAAAAAAAAGAGAAAATAATGCGGATTCAAAAAGCCATCAATTCATTGCCCGAGGAACAAAACCAAGTGGTGGTGCTGCGTGACATCCAAGGACTTTCTTACCAGGATATTTCAGATATCACCGGTTTGAACCTTGGTACCGTTAAATCGAGGCTCGCAAGGGGAAGGCTGGAACTGAAAAACCAACTTAAAGGAAGGATATAAAATGGATTGTGCCGGAATTCAGGAATTATTGTCCGAATATATCGATGGCACTTTAGATGCAAAAACCGTTCAAGTGTTTGAAGAACATATTGCAACCTGCGAAGACTGCAAAGAATCACTTGCTTCATTGAGTGCAATAGTTGAAGAATTGAACGCTCTTGAACCGGTGAAGCCGCCAGCCGATTTTTTGGAAAAAATCCACCAGCGCATGGAACCCCCTTCAGATTTTAGCCGGATCTTTAATAAACTGTTTGTTCCTTTTAAAATTAAGATTCCATTGCAACTGGCAGCAGCAGCCACCGCATCTATCCTTGTTGTTATGGTTTTAAGCCTTCAAACATCAGAATATCAGAAGATGCAGCCTTTAAAAGCGTCCAAATCCGAATGGTTCGCAGAAAAGAAAAAATCAGATCATATCACTCCTGAATTTAAAACGAAAACAAAACCTCCGGCCCCTGTTCTTGAAGAAGTACCGGGAAGATTGTCGGACAGCGAACAAAGCATGTCCGCCCAAAAATCCAGGGTAAAAACACCCGCTCGACCGTCCATTCAAAGGGAATCTGAACCCACTTCCTCTGTTTTGGCAAAGGCAAAACCATCTACTGGTAAAGGTCAACCCATAGAGCTTTCCCTGTTTCTCAAACCCGTCGTCATCAGCGATGCTTATGCGTCTGATATTGCCGTGGAAACGATGCCTTTGTCTGAGAGCGATAAAAAAACGATTGAAAAGGAAAGGGCCGATAAAGATACCTTTGAAAGAAAATTTGAGGCCGGACAGAAAAACCAGATCGACGACGTGCTTTTAAGGATGAACCATATTATTTGGCCTTTAAGAGGTAAAATTCTGACAAAGGAATACCACAAACAAAAAGATCGATTAAAATCGATCCATGTCCAAATACCTGCCGAAAACTACGCAATCTTTTGCAGAGAACTCAACCGTTTGGGCACTTTAAAAACCCCGCCGCCTGCCTTTTCCGACCAAGGCCTAGAAACGGTGAAGCTTCTGATCCGTTTCACTTATCCGCAGTAACTATTTTTGGATCATATCCAATGGAGTAGGTGTGATTCCAAAGGGTACAAGGGGTCAAGGNNAGTCATACGAACTCTGTTTAAAGATATATAAAATAACATCAAAATTCCCAAAAACAGAAAGATACGGTCTTACTTCACAGATTAGAAGATCTGTTGTGTCTATTTTTTCTAATGCCTGTCCTGTTTAATAATACTTTGTATTAAAATCTGATGTCATAAAAAAAACATCGCAGAAATCGAGAGAATGTTAAAGGCGCTGATAAAGTCTTTAAAAACAAACCCTTGAATCCATGATTCCTTAACCTAATTTTCAGGTCGAGCACTTACTAGTGTCTATTCAGAAATGAGATATTTTTTTCAAGATCGAGGCATGCGAAAAAGTTAACCAGAGGCATATAGTTGATATTCCGAGGATTAATTTTTGAGCATAACGAAGATATTGGACAAAATAGCCAATTATGAATAGACACTTATTTTTTGGGAACCTTTTACTCTCCCTCTTGTCTAATGAAACCAAAGAACGAAAAATACAGGAGGTAAAAAAAATGATTCCCAAGAACAAACTTTGTATCATCGTTATTCTCACCGTTATGTTGATGACAACCGCTGTTTCGTACGCACAGCAAGAAACCACTGTTGACAAAACCTTGTCCCCTTATTTTCTGATCAAGAGCGATGACCCGGATGTGGATCGGCTCCCTTTGAAATCCACACATGCTGAAGTCCATATTTCAGGGGTCATTGCCGATGTCA
>DNGT01000463.1 GCA_003486165.1 Desulfobacteraceae bacterium | reverse complement strand
GGATGGCCAGATGGATGATTTGGAGATGCTGACGGATATGTTTCAGAAAATCCCCACACAGTATGGAAAATTTGCGATTACCGGTAATCACGAATTTTATGCAGGTCTTGACCGTGCCCTGGCCTTTACCAAAAAAGCGGGTTTTACCATCCTCAGGGGAGAAGGACTAACCGTATCGGATCTTGTCACTGTCGTGGGTGTAGACGACCCTGCCAGGAAACGCTACTTCCCGGACCCAGCAGCCTCTGAAAAGGCGCTGCTTGAAAAAATGCCCAGGGAAAAATTCACCCTCTTTTTGAAACACCAGCCGATAATCAGCAGCGGGNNTTTAATCTGGTTACAAAGTTTTACTACCGGATGCACACCGGCCTATCAAAGGTCAATGGTGATGCGCTGCTCTATGTCAGCAGGGGTTCAGGGACATGGGGGCCGCCGGTTCGATTTTTGTCTCCACCGGAGGTGACAGTCATCGACATAACATGCAAGAGTATTTCATAGATAAGTGTATTCAGATTTTCGGATCTGAGATTTGAGGGACACTCATCAAATTATANNAGTCTGGAGAGATTCGGTTTATCCTTTATCCGAAAGATTGGGGCTTAATATGAAACTTCCTCCGATACAGCCCCGCTCGCGCAGAGCCCACGAGGCAGCGCACTGGGCAAGGGCGGCAGGTTATTTCAATGAGTATAATCTGGCAATCTTTCGTGCCTTCTTTGAAAGGGGAGAGGATATCGGAAAAAAAGATGTCCTTGTGAGGCTGGCATCGAACTTAGGGCTGGACGGCCAAGCGCTTGGGGTTGCCCTGGAACAGGGAGATTTTGAGAAAAGTGTTTTGGCGGAGGAGCAAGATGCACAACACTATGGTGTCAGGGCTGTTCCGGCGTTTGTTGCCGGCGGCCAGGTGATGTTGAGCGGGGTACAGCCTCTGGATCGACTCAAGGATTTGGTTGAATGGGCGCGTTCAATATAGATTTGCGGAACGCCCCTTAACTTATGAATGCAAAGAATGGGATCAAACCTTGACGGGTTGTTGCCCAAATCATTTTTCCCTGGCGCTGAAACATTTCTTGATACATCTAAGCCTCGTTTCAGACGATTCCAAAACTCGCCATTCGTACTTTTCCATATGCGCATATTTTCCGCTTGACGTTTTATACCACAGGGTGGTAATAAAGTGGGTTCCGATTGTAGTTATGCTGTATCATGTAAAGAGGTTTTCGCGCTAAGCATGTCTTAGGCCTGTTGATGAAGCTATTTGTTTTTGAAGACATAATAAAGAAACGGAGATATAAAATATGATATCAAGAAAATGGTCTCTACTGATGGCTGTGGCAGTAGTTTTCTGGTTGGTGATTCCGGCGGATGCCGGGTTTGTTATGGTGGATCAAAATGGCGAGACTACGCTGATCTCCAAGGGAAGGATAAAAAACGCCTCGGAGGGGATCGTTTGGATACTCAACGGCCCCCTCGATGAGGTGATGTTTATTAACGATGACCAAAAGACGTATTCCCGCGGAACGACCGATGAATACTGCAATTCCCTAAATGCAATTTTTGACCAGATGATGAAGGGAGTTCCAGAAGAACAGAGAAAGATGATGGACCAGATGATGACCAAAGGCAAAGCGCCCTCCAGGCAGGATGTGTCCATTGTCAAGCTCGGTGATGGAGTAACCATTTCAGGTTATAAAACGGTAAAATACAAGGTTCTGGCAGGCGGCGAATTGTTTAAAGAAATCTGGCTGACCCTTGATTCATCATTGATGAAAGAATACAAGCCACTAATACCTGTATTAAAAAAGTTTGATTCCTGCATGAATCGCATGGAGATGAAGTCTTCGCCGGAAAATACACCTGAATATCAAAAACTCTGGGAAAAAGGATTTGAGCTAAAGAGCGTGAGATATGAGAGAGGCAACCCGGAGTCCGAAACGGATGTGGTGCAATTGGAAAAAAAGACTATCCAAGAAAGTGAGTTCAAGGCTCCTTCTGGATATAAGCAGGTTTCTTTTGCTGAATTAATGAAGGCACAGATGGAATAGAAAAGGATAAGAATTCCCTTTTTATAGAACAATAACTGAGGTTAAGGTGCACGGAAAAAAAGTTTTAGATCTTGTAACCAGAGATATATCTGTTTTTGGAACATTCATTCCTATACCACATATTGATTATTTTTTACTTGACATACAATATANNAAAGGGCGATTCAACTGAATCGCCCTTTTTCGTCGACACCCTATCAAACCCGCTTTTTTGCTTTTTTATGGATTTTACGATATATGTAATAGGCGTTGATTAATCTTGTGCGATTTTCTCAACGATCCAATACTTGTGAAGAAAAAATGACCATGAAACTGTTTGCGAATGATACCAGGATGATAGAAAAAACGTTGCTCAGCATGTCATCTTTTAACTTTCCAAATTAAATCTAATACTAAAGGTTTAGAAGTCTTGACTTGAAACATGTAAATATAGTATTTTTGTTGTATTTACAGCTTTTTATATCTGCCTAAAGCTAACCGCAAAGCAATAGGCCCAGACAGCCTAAAAAAGGAGAAAGTAAAGAATGGTAAAACTTACAGGCAATCAACAATATGTGGTCGATGAAAGGACGGTCAAAATTGTAACCATTGATGGGACTCAAATTAATGGATTGGTCAATAAAAAAGGACTTGAGAGGACTTCTGATATGTTTACAAAAGATGATTCGCCCTTCATTATTGTTTATAAGGTGTCTGCAAAAGGCCATGAAAACAAAGTTCTCGCAGTAAATAAGAATCAGATCATCTGGGCAGAGTTAGATGATGATTTATAGTTATAGATCAAGTCCAGCTGAAGTTTTAAAGATTCAAGCTCCAAAACATATTGATTTCGGATCTAAATCTTCACTTTTAGGTAATTTGAGGTTATCTCGTAATTGCAAAATATATCCTTAAGATCAAGGAGCTATATAGGGTGAGATGATCAAGATGAGGATGATCGCAAATTTTCATTCCAATGGCCATATGTAGAGCTTGCCATAACAACCTGATGATATTTATATTTGCATAAACTTTTAAAGTGCCTCAATCCGACTAATACAATATCCGCCCAACATCAACATATTGACGTCTCCATTCCCCGTTCCCTCCTTTGTCGAACAAACACTGACGAGGTAATGAGCCAATCACCTAAAAAAAAATCAGACAAACACGAACACAGCCACCTTGTTTTTTTACATAACTATTTAAAAACACAGACCAATCCTTTATGAATTATTCGGTTTGAAATGAATTGGTTACATTGAGATCGTTGGCTATGTAATGCTTGGATTCAAAAATTTGAATCAGGGGTCAGCGGAATTCTTGGTTATTAATTTAATGGGTTATATGGTTAGCTCCCAATAGGGTTCAAAATTTTGAACCGGCGGCATGGCAGTTTTTTGCCATTAAATCAGGGAACTACACTATATGCTTCTAGGAGGGTTCAAAAATTTGAACGATACGGTCGGTTTTAAGGATATTGCAATGGAGAAAGTATCGGGGTGTATATTGGGCATTTTACGGCACAACATCTTAGGATTACGATATTAATCTTTAGGACAAGAATTTGTTAAGTCTTGTTGCCATATTTTGGCAAGGAAATTGCTTAATGGTTTGTAATACATAATTTACTTCTAATTTCATCAGTAGAGTGTCAGATATAACTACCAATTAAGGTGGAATTAAAACAAACAGAAGTTGTCGGGGATAAGTTTTGGAAATTATAAACATTCTGATACCATTGTTAATTTTACTATGCGGATGGTATCTGTGGCACAAAACCTTTTCCTGATAATTCATCTGTTTTACTCCTTAATGGCTAATCGGCAAATGCATATTAGTAGCTATTCTGAATTTAAAACAAGACAAGGAATCGTCCTATGAACCATGTCGGCATAAAAGATAATGGAAATAGACGTTTCGGTATTGACAGGAGGGAGTTTTCATACACAGCCTATTTGCCTGAAAGAAGATCGGGCAAAGATCGAAGGGGCGTAGTTGACTATAGAAGTATCCAAACCCATGAAAGCAGAAGCGACATAGAGAAACAACAATATCATCGCGGTATAACCCATTAAGAAAGTTTAATATCAAAAAAACTGTGAATCTTCGGATCACCAAGGTGGAGGCAAACGGCCCCGCTTTTTTTTGTTTCGCTTCACAACACTGCAGATGCTCTATACCTATAAGATGTTTGACTTCCGCCTTGAACCTTTCCGTTTAGACCAGTCTTATATAGATACGATTTCGATATGAAATCATCAGCCCCAAACCGTTGATACCTGCTAAGACAGATTTCTAAGATCTTAAAAATATTGTAATATCGTTTTTTCAACAGGGCAAATTTTTTTCGGGGATTTGTCCATTTTTGCTATTTTGTAAGAAATAGGATATAATTACTAAAAATCGAGATGCTTGAACCTGTGATCATGTTAAAAAAGCACAGGTTCAAGCATCTATTAAGGTCTTAAAATGGCAAAACGAAAATCTACCATTAGGAGAAATCCACCAGCCCCGAATTTAACCATTCCAAGAACGGAAGCTGAAAGTAAAATTTATGATCGAATCACATTGGGGAAAAAGTTACTTGGATTATCATTTAATAATGAAAGCGATTTAGAGGCTGCGAAGGCACAAGGGAAGAAATGGAATGATTACAATGAAGAGCTTCTGAAGCGGTTGTTTGATTCGGAGGTCGTCTTTGAAAATTACAACAGGTCTTCACTGTTTGACACACATAAAATGAAAGCATCTTGGGGGCAGAAAATTTCAAGCTTTTATGAAGATATTTCCAACAAAATCGAAACACTTGAATCAATAATCGAAAGACTCGAATTAATCCCGGAAAAGGTCATAATTTCTGACACTCAGGAAAGATATGCGCCTGAAATTTCAGATACTGTTTTTCCGGTTCATGGCGAGGATGATGTAACTAATGAATCAATAACCAAAAAACTCGAATTAATCCCGGAAAAGGTCATAATTTCTGACACTCAAGAAAGATATGAGCCTGAAACTTCAGATACTGTTTTTGTGGTTCATGGTCATGATGATGAAGCTAAAGTCTCTGTAGCTATATTTATAGAAAAATTGGGCTTAAAGGCCGTTATTCTTCATGAGCAACCAAACGCCGGACAAACAATAATCGAAAAACTTGAACGCAATGCAGCAATCTCTGGTTATGCGGTGGTCATTCTAACATCGGATGACATAGGTGCTTCGACAGAAGATCCTGACGATGCAAAGCTTCGGGCAAGACAGAATGTTATATTTGAGCTTGGGTATTTCTGTGGTGCATTAGGCAGAGCGAGGGTTTCAGTACTCGCAAAGGAAGGCGTAGAGATTTTAAGTGATTACTTAGGTGTTGGATATACATTGATGGATCCAGAAGGTGCCTGGCAACTTTCACTAGCAAGAGATATGAAATCTGCTGGTCTCTCTTTTGATGCAAATAGAATTTTTTAGGAATTCCGAGGTGTGAAGCGGGGCCGGGCCTCTCTAACTATCTGCAAATTTGTACAACGATCTCTTAATATAGCCGTTTTTTGGTCTTAAGCATACCATTCTGGGTGCAAAATTGAAGGTCTAAGTAATAATGACCAATGAACAGTTAGGGCGTCTTTTCAATATAAGNNGGTCCTCCTGCAATTATTTTTGTTTTTGGCGGGAGGTTTCTGCTTATCATTAAAATGTTTTCCTCTGAATCAAACTGGAGTACGGTCAATCCTAATAAATCAGGTTCGTTTTTTTTACATGCGGTTATGATTTTTTCAGGCGTCACAAGTAGTCCGAGTTCAATAATTTCAAGACCAGCTGCTTCAGAAAACATCCGGATAACTTCGAGTCCATGGCCCAGGCCATCGTCAAGGGTTGCAGTCATCATCAACGGAGGTATGTCCCACAACCCCGAACCACCTGTTTTCAATTTCCATTCACGCAAATCTCCAGCTGCTTTTTCAAGCCCTGACCTGGAAGGCAACCCATTTGATTGCCATTTTCTTGACAGTCCCTCCAGTTTTTCCCGTAACTGTTTTCTATAATCAGAAATTTAATTCACCCTTTGGCTATGTTAAAAATTTGAGATATATAATATGGTAATGAAACATTGTCAAAGGTGAAGACCATTCAACATCCATCGTCTAAAAAAATTAAGGTTGTTTTGGGGATGAAGAAAGCGAGCAAAAATTGTTACGATTTAATCCAAGCGGACTTGCCACCGGCATTGGTAGTCTTCCGTTTATCGATCCAGACCAGGCCATAAAGCTCATTAGAAGATACTTTCCTGCAATTCACCACTGGCCGCAGATGCCGCGTCGGGGAATGGAAGAACATTTTGTAAATGATGTCGTGTCTTGAATTGTGAATAAGTTGAAACTATTCACTATGCGAGGTTTGACACCCTTTCCATATTGGGTAACACCGAAATGCCTGAGGATATATTGCCAAAAGAAATGACCAGAGCGACAACTGAGACGCCGCTTAAAAAACGGATAAAACGGCATGTGATCGGTCGAAAAAGGCAGTTTTTTGTCGCAACCGCACCGGGCCTCGAAACGATCTGCCGGGAGGAACTAAAAGTCCTCTTGCCGTCCGGAACACCCATGGCGATGGTCGAAGGCGGGGTTAAATTCGAGGGGCGGCTTCACGACTGCTACCTTGCCAATCTGAACCTTCGAACCGCCAACCGGCTCCTCATGCGCATCGAATCGTTTCATGCCGCAAATTTTCGAAAACTCGAAAAAAATTTGGCTGCCGTCCCCTGGGAGCTTTTTATACTGCCGGGTGCCTTGACCCACATCCGCGTGACCTCCCGTCATTCAAGGCTTTATCATAAGGACGCCGTTGCCGGCCTTGTTCAGGCAAGTATTGCCTTCCGCTTTTCGCAAAACGAATTCTCAAGGGAAGCCGCCACAGAACCGACTGTCACCCAGCAGATCTTTGTCCGATTGTCTGATAACCGTGTTACCCTGTCCATCGACAGCAGCGGCGATCTACTTCACAAGCGGGGCATCAAACCCTGCGCAGCCAAGGCACCCCTTCGAGAGACCCTCGCCGCTGCTGCCCTGATACTTTCCGGATATACCGGGACAGAACCCCTTGTAGACCCCATGTGCGGTTCCGGCACCTTTGCCATTGAGGCCGCCCTGATAGCCCAGAAGATTCCACCGGGCAGGTTCAGGAATTTTGCCTTCATGGAATGGCCATCGTTTCAACCCAAACGATGGCAGCATATGAAACAGGCGACAGAAAAAAAGATCGTTCGAACAAACACCCCTTTCATTTTTGCCTCGGACCGGGACGAAGAGGCGGCTTGCGAACTTGGAAACAGCGTGATCCAAAACGGCCTGTCCGGCATCGTCGCCGTTTCTACCCGGGATTTTTTCGATCTTTCGCCAGCTGAACTGACAAACCGTCCCGGGCTGGTGACGCTTAACCCGCCGTTTGGACGACGGCTGGGATCACGAAGAGAAAGTGAAGCACTTTTCCTGTCCGTCTGCGATAGACTGGAAAAAGAATACAAAGGGTGGAAATTTGTCCTGATTTCGCTCAATCCTCGCCTTGCCGGAATGCTTCCTTTCACATCGACCACCCATATGCTGCCGCATGGCGGGCTTAAGGTTACCCTGATGACCGGGAGGATTCCTGACAAAAATTAAAAAGGGCTGGGCTTCAGGAACTTGCGGGAGATCCTGATCTTACAAAGAAATATTTGCGGTTGAAATCAAAAGTGGGGGAAACATGAAAAATAATGTTAATGAACTCAATAAAAATGACGCCCGGGCTTTCTAATGAAGAAATATTTTGTCATCCTTGCTATTGCTGTGGTTCATCTAGTGTTTACGAAGGTTATTTCAACCATAGCATTGTCTGTTGTCACAGCCCATGCATATGAAAATCAGCTGCCTTTCATTGGTCGATGGTTAATGACAATGTCTAAAGTGTTATACTTTCCGATTTTTACATTTGCTTTGTATCCGAGGCAGTTTTTTCCCGGAAATTTTATAATTATACCACTTTTTATTAACAGTCTGTTATGGGCATTGCTTATCTATGTTTTCTTTGTTTTGGTCAAAAGAATTTCTGTTCAACCTGAATAGGTTAGGTATTAGATGCTACCGCAAATGTTAATAAATAGCCAAACCACCCAAATGTCTTAAGCCTTATCAGTTAGTTTATAAAAACTTCCTTTTTTGATGGGAATGTGTCGAAAATTTACGATTGTGTATTGGGCAAGGGCAAACAGCAACATGTAAAATTCAATGGATTGCGGCTACACCTAAAATTCAACTATCAAACGCAAGCCGAGCTGTCCATCATCAACTTTCACAAAAAATCACGAAAAAACAGATTTAGCTTTTTCATGGATGAATAAAAAAGGTACTTAAACAGGCATTGTAAATAGACGGTTCGATTTTGCTAAGCTTCTTGATTTTCAGACATACAATATATAGTAATTTAATTCAGTATACTACAAAATAAGCTAATTCGATAAAATTATGCTATAATTATACATAATTTTGTTTGACATATCAAAATTGTTTACATATGAAATTATTATGCCCCGGGTTAACCGTCTAATAATGCAATTAAAGGAGTTAATCATTATAGATATCATTAAAGATATCATTCCTTTCGCATTTTTAATTGGTTGTGTTTTATATATGCTTTTATAATTCTTTTTTATAAAGCAATACATAACCATATGGAACAATTTTTTAAGTGTGTTAGGCTATAAATGACTTCTTCAAAGCCTAGCCTCCTATAGCCCCTGGGCAAATATAGCCCCAGGGGTTTTTTTTATTACCAGGACAAGCTTGAAAACACATCCTGGGTTGTTAGTGTTAACCTTTCTGTATCTTACTTTATAGCCGCATGTGCTTAGTCCGTGGGATTTAGATTTTGAGTGCATTTGCCTATATCTTTAAGTAGAAGGAATGACATGATAATAAAGTACTTAATTTTAGGCATCACACTTGTTTATGTTGTCACGGTAATAATCATTTATCTAAAGCCTGGAAAATCGGCCTGACGGTTAATGGTTCCCCCTCGCAACTGTGACTTCTAAGGTAAAATATGATGTCGCGGCCTGAATAGTGAATAAAGTGCTACTATTCACTATTCAGGCCTCGACATCCTTCACACCCATCAATTTAGAGCTGTTTTTATTTCCGGCAGAACGTCTCCCCCCACAAACATGATACTTCTAAATGAGCGTAAACATTTTCGCTCGATTGCGGTGATACGGTTGTCGGCAACTCCGGATTCAGCAGGTGCCGGGCGGATAAGCAATGAAACGGACATTTGCCGGCGTGTTATTCCGTTGTAAAACATAAACAAGTCGTGCTAAATGACCTTTAATATGATTTCACTTAATTCCGTAATCAAAAAATTCGGTACATTTACGGCGGTCGACAACATAACGTATCGCATCGAGAAGGGCGAATATTTCGCTTTGCTCGGTCCGAACGGCGCCGGCAAAACAACGGTCGTCCGTATGCTCCTCGGCTTTATCAAACCGACTTCGGGCAGCATCACCATCGACGGAATACCCGTTTCCAACCCCGAAGCACGCAAACGGGTCGGATATCTGGCCGAACATCACATGATCCCCTCCTATCTTTCCGGGCTTGAATATTTGAGGCGACATGCGTCTTTGATTGGATCTTCCCGAAAAGATGCGTTAATGGAAGTTGACCGGCTTTTGGAGGTGGTTTCCATGAAAGGCAGGGAAAAGGAAAAATCGGCCGCTTATTCCAAGGGCATGAAACAGCGAATCGGCCTCGCAGCAGCGCTACTCGGACAGCCCAAGTTGTTGATACTCGATGAACCGGTGACAGGTCTCGATCCCATCGGTATCCGGGATGTGAGAAATATTCTTGAGAGTCTTCGTGACGATGGTGTTACCGTGTTCTTGAATTCACATTTCCTTTCGGAAGTGGAAAGGACATGCCGGACGCTGGCAATAATGAACAACGGAAAAATTCTCGTCAAGGATTCGATTCGTTCAATAATTAAGGACGACGAAACGCTGGAGAATGTCTTTATAAAATACACACAAAAAGGAAAATGAATCGTTTTTTAAAAATTACCGGCTACACCATTCGCGACCAGATGCGGCATAAAAGCTTTTATGTTCTACTGGGGCTTTGCCTTCTGTTCGTTCTGATGATTCGCGGATGTTACAGCGGCCAATATGTCGTCAACGGAAAACCGTTGGACAACATTACGATTGCCTGGCATGTTTCAAAAATTGTTTTCCAGGTCATAGCGTCCGGCATGTTCTTGATGGTCATCCTGATATCGATGAAAATTTTCAGCAGAGACCATGAAGACGGAAGCCTGGTATTGTTTCTTTCCAGGCCGGTTTTCAGGCAACAATATATTCTCGGCAGGATCGCCGGAACATGGTTTTTGTGCCTGGTTTTCATGTTTATTCTTCACGCTGCGATTTTTCTGACGGTGTGGGTAAAAACCAGCGCCACCATTCCCGGATATTTAACTGCGTCGCTGGTATGTTCGATCAATCTTCTCTTTATTACGGTTTCGGTGTGCTTTTTGTCTTTGTATCTGCCGGATTTCATCAGCGCGGTTTTTACTGTGGGGATTTTATTCGTCGGCTATGTTTCCGACGGNNCAGCCCCGTCCCCTGCCCTGTGGAGAATTTTATACCCGAAAGTTTACATGGTGCAGGCCTACGCCGATTCGATCATCGGTCAAAGCAGTTTCAATAATATGGGGCCCATTCACCCGATTCTGAATGTCTCCTTTTACATCATTCTGATAACCACACTCATGCTGGTGGTTTTTAATAAAAAAGAAATTTAGCTCGAATATTGCATCGTTAACTTTTCGGGCCGAGGAAATCAGCGGAACATTCGGAATATTTAAAGTTTTTTTCTTGATCAGTAATTATCAGCCTTCGCTGTAAGCTACGGTCTGACAAGAAAGACGTATAACATACTGCAGCCATTGGGATTTGGGAAAGACCTCCGGAACACCCGTAACCAGTCAATAACTTTTAAAATCGAATTAACATTAATATTGAAAGAGCTGTGAAAAACATATGAAAAGAGGAAAAAATGCATGATGTAAAGAAGAGCAACCATTATCAAAAACTCGGAGAACGAAATTACCATGAAAACTTATCTGAGAATCGCCCCGACATTTTTTTTCCTTATCATCTTGGTCTATTTGGCCATGCCTCTCTATGCGGTTGAAAAAACAGCCACACAAAATAAAGAGGAATCCGACAAGGTTTTAAAATTCACCGACTATAATGACCTTAAAGGCGCAGAGCTAATTAGAATGGTTCAGCTAACGCTAAAGGACTCAGGATTCGACCCCGGACCAATCGATGGTATGTTGGGTCCTAAAACACGTGAAGCCATTAAAAAATTTCAAATGAAAAATGAACTTGAACCAACAGGAGAGATGGATGAGCAAACGATCAACCAGCTTTTTAGGTCGTTTTAATTGAAGCGGGCTTAATTATCCAACACGTTAAATTGTTGAGAATGAATAAGGCTTAAAGAGATGATGATAAGGCTTATCCCTTTAATAATTGCTTTTTTACTGCTGGGAGCACATTTCTTGAGAAGTGGTCATATGATTCTTGGAGGTGTGAGTATCCTCGTGCCCTTGCTGCTCTTGATCAAAAAGCGTTGGATGTTGTTGTTTGTTCAATGGTTAGCCTATTCAGGGGCGATCGTTTGGATTCAAACAACTTTTTCTTTGGTTCAACAACGCAGAATGGCTGGAGTTCCATGGGTTAGGATGTTGCTTATTCTTTCCGGAGTCACAGTTTTGACCTTATATGCTGGATATCTCTTAAGCTCTGATATTGTAAAACGACGATATCATTAAAGCCCCATAAGTGACGCCTCCCCACCCTAAAGGGCGGGGTTTCTGCCTTACGGCAGTGCTTCGCGCCCGGGTAAGGATCTTAGTATATTTGCCGGCCAAGAGCAGGCTTGACCCCTTAAGACCTTAACTAGTGTCCTTCAATAAATGGGGATTTTTGTTCAAGATCAAGGCATGCGAAAAAAATATCCACAGGCATATAACAGATATTGGGCAAAAAGACCATTTATGGATGGACACTAACTCATCGAGAGGCGAGGATTAGTAACGACGTGATAAAGATAAACGAAAAGTCAGACGCAACCCTACATTACACCGCTTCAAAAACCAATTCCGACGATGCCGTCTCGGCTGCTGTGACCCTGTTTGTGGTGAGCGCCGTTCAGTTTTTGACCCCCTTCATGCTGTCTGCTGTGGGAGTGGCCCTTCCGGCCATTGGCAGGGAATTTTCAGCCAGTGCGGTTCAGCTCGGACTTGTGGAAACCGTCTATATCTTCGCTTTTTCTCTTTTTTTGATTCCGGCGGGACGGCTGGGTGATATTTACGGAAGGAAAAGAATTTTTACGATTGGCATTCTCGTGTTCACTGTGGGAACCGTTTTGATATCACTCGCCTTTACCATCGAAAGTTTTATTGTGTTCCGATTTTTTCAAGGGTGTGGCGGGGCCATGATCTCAGGAACCAGTGTGGCCATCCTTTCTTCGGTCTTTCCACCGGACAACCGGGGGCGGGCTATGGGGATCATCGTGGGTTGTGTCTACCTGGGGCTGTCTCTGGGTCCGGTTCTTTCCGGATTTATGGTCACCCATCTGGGATGGCGCTGGATCTTTTANNGATTTTGTGGGAACCCTTCTTTACATTATCTCTTTATTCTGTCTGATTTACGGCACCATAAACCAGAAAGAGGGTGGTATTTATCTGGTGTTCATGGCATCAGGCGCCTTAGGGTTTATGATCTTTCTCGCCTTTGAATACCGGTGTTCATCTCCGATTCTGGATGTGGGTCTGGTCATCCGTAACCGGGTTTTCGCCTTCAGCAACCTGGCCACCCTGATCAATTACGCCGCCTCTTTTGGCATCGCTTTTTTCTTTAGTTTGTATTTGCAAGTGGTCAGGGGATATTCTCCCCAACGAGCAGGATGGATTCTGATTGTCCAGCCCGTTTTTCAGGCGGCTCTTTCTCCGTTGTTTGGAAGGCTGGCAGACCGGGTTTCGCCTGCGGGTCTGGCCACTGCAGGCATGGCCTTGTGTACTCTGAGCCTGGGTCTGGCTTCCCAGGTTCATGCCGGAACACCCATGACCGTGATTATGGGGATGTTGGCCTTGATGGGCATAGGATTCGGTCTTTTTTCATCACCCAACACCATCACGGTGATGGGCAGTGTTCCTCCTAAAAGCTATGGTATCGCATCCAGTTTTCTGGCCACCATGCGGACCATGGGGATGCTGTGTTGCATGACCATCATCACCCTGGTGTTCAAACATATCATGGGAGACCAACCGGTGAGTGCGGAAACACAGTCCTCTTTTCTTGTCAGTATGCACCTTTGCATGATGATCTTCTGCTTCCTTTGCGTGGTGGGAGTATTTTGTTCCATGGTCCGCTTGAAACCTGTCTCTTTGGATAAAGCATCATGATATGACCCGTTTGCCAATCCTCTTCGCAGTTTAGGGTCGAATCCGGGGAGTGGGGTCAAAACTTGACGGGCTTATAAATCCTATAGCAGATTATCAGGCTAAAATTATATTAAAAACTTATAGTTAACCCCACGTACAAACCGGAATTGTCAAAATCAAACTTCACATCATCTTCCTCGACATCAATTTTTAAAAAGCGATAGCCGCCGTGAATGTCCAGAAACGGGAACGGGGTAAAAGAGATCTCAGCCTGACCATCAAACGCCGTATTGTCACTATACTCGATACCGGTTACCAGGACCCGGGCTTCTAAAATATCTTTTAATATACCCACATGAAAATTGGCACCTANNAAAGTTCTCCAGATCAATCAAATCATATCTATACATAACGTCATAATTATCATACTCCAGACTACTGGCGATCCTTTCATTTGCCTGGAAAAGCTCCCCGTTAAAATAAATATCTTTTGTAAGAACGGTGTCGCCGTCATAATCCAGGTTGTAAAACGCTAAGCTGAGGTGATGTTTCCCTATTCCGGCAAACACTTCGATAATCGGATAGCTTTCATTGTCAAGGCCCAGATCATCTTCCAAATCAAGCTCGGTGCCAACGATACCGGCATCGTCTACGCGGATAACGCCTGAGAGTTCCGGAAACCAGTAGTATCCTCGAACGCCCAGTTCAAAGGCAGAAACCGGCAATACAATACCAAAAACAGCAAAAAAACAGATGAATAGCAAAAACATGCGTTTCATGTAGCCCTCCCTTTTGTTTGGATTATGCACCACGGGAGGTCAGCTCATTTGCCGAGGAGACCTGTGAAAAATGTTCATTTTTGCTCAAGTTCAAGAAAGGCGAAAATTTTAACCACATGAATACATTAAGTATTTTTCGAGGATTAAAATTTGAACCTGACGCAGAAATTGGGCAAAAAGGGGGGTTTTCAAAGGCCTCCAATGAACTCCTTAAAACAGCAAACGCCTTGGTACCCAATTGTGTATGAAGGCGTTTGTTGGTACCTTCGGTAGCCCGGCTATCATGGCCCTTGGAGCTTTTGACCCGTGGCTTTGCGTCACTGCCTTTCGACAGCTTTGCCCTTTCGTTGGTAAAATTATTAACACATATAATAGAACATTTCGAAGGCGAAGTCAAATATTATAGCGATTGGTTTAGCCTGCTTTTGACGATATCTGTAATTAAATTGATACTGAGGTGTTGGCAAGCAAATCTTCATACAATACATATCTTTTTTACCCAACCAAAACTACCACATTGTAATATATTTCTCTTGACTTTAGACATTAAATATATTTTTTTAGGAAAGGCGCTATTCTTTATTGGTCCGATGATTTACATTTAACCTAATTACGTTTATTAAAAGATATCCGAAGACATTAAAATCGTGTCATTCAAGTTTTGAAACGGCTTTTTAACAAAATGGAGGTGCGTATGGCATCAGAAAGATCTTTCTGGGTTTTAATGAGACTATTTGTTTATCTTTTTGTAATTTGGTCTGCATTGACATGGAATGCCCGGGCTGCGGATGATATCCCACCACATTGTAGCTTGTTCACCCAGCAGGAGGTCGCTGAGCTTATGGGAAAGGCGGTACAACCTGGGGAAGAAACCCCATTGGGTTGTGCATGGATTCCCGAAGGTAAGATGTCATCCTATTTAACCGTTTACATTAAAACCGAATCCCAGACAGCCAAGAAGGCAATCGGAGCTCGCCAAGGAGATTTCGAGGTAATTGATGTTAGTGGTGTAGGTGATGACGCGGTAGCTGTTATCAGGAAAAGCAGCCAACGGGTACTGGACATGTATATACACAAAGGTAAGTATCTCGTTCGATTCAATATGCCATTCTTAAAGATTATGCCAAGTGGGAATGAATTTGACAATTTTAAAAAAGCTGCACAAAAAGCTGTAAATCGCTTGTGAGCATGATCGAAGGTATTTTCAAAGATCTCGCTTAGCATTGGTGGCTCCAGTGCAATTCCCAAAAATAAAAGCCCAACATAATTTTTAGCACATTGTGTTTTCGAATATCATAAAGGCAGACTCTTCGTGAAGGGTTTGCCTTTTTTTCAATTTTGTAAGAAATATGATATATGGTCTGGAAATTGAGATGCTTGGAATTGTGGTCTTGCAAGAATCCTTTAACCCGTTCATTGGATGGGTAAACTACCAAAGTCCTCAGCCGGCCAGCGATAATACTGTTGTCGTATGCTTCTCAGTTCATTGGGGCCAATACGGAAGTGTTACCACGTGGAATGGAACCTATGATCTTGAAAAACAGAATCCTATGATAAAAACACAGTGGCTGCTTGTTCGATCGAATTCGAAGTTTGTATGGGACCACATGTTAACGGGCAGCTCAACTTTTATGTTGAACAAAAACTAGAACGGCTATGGAAGCAGAGTATGGAGAGTTTCATCTTTTGAAAAGGAGATCTAACTATGAGGACTAAGTTGTTAGTTGCACTATTATTTGTGTTATTATCATGGGTGAATATTCGCGCTGAGACATGCACAGAAACGTTATCAGATCAATCTAAACCAGCGGAGTTGGTAAAGTGTCTACAGCAGTTGGAAAAAACCATTGAAAAAGAATTCCAGAATCTTAAATTAAACGCTTTGCCAATAGGAACTATTATTGCGTCAATGCTGGAATTTGAAAAGTTTCAAAATATTGCAGGTAATGCTTGGAAACCCGCGGATGGCAGGAAAGTCTCCGCTAAATCCAAATACGCAACACTCACAGGGAATACAACGCTCCCTGACTTTAGAGGGATGTTTCTAAGAGGCTTAAATCAATTTGATCCGGCAACGGGACCTCGACTTGATAAATATAAAGACCCGGATGGAAGTCAGAGAAAAACAGGAAAACTCCAAGAAGGCGCGACGAGCCTGCCAAAGAACAAGAAGAACCCTTTTCAANNGCTGGTGGGGATTCAGAAACACGTCCTGTAAATATAGCCGTTGTTTATTATATAAAAATCGATTGACGGCTGCCCATAGACTTCAGGAAAGCCCCACCCTTTAGGGCGGGGAGGCTTCACTTTTTCTCATGATTTTGATAACATCCGATTTGGGATGTAAGATCGCACAATTAAGGTGTGATTTGGGCAAAAGCCCGTCAAGAATTGAAGCTCACAAACCATATCCATGCCATGAATATAAAATTTGCTTTAATCCTTTCTTTGATGGCCCTTTTAACTATAATCGGCTGTTCAGATGATGTCCCCCNNGATCGAGAGCCTTATATTAGAAAGAAAAGTGGGAAAAATAATCAGCGTTGGAACAGGTATGGGGTGGATGGATATAGCCGTCGAGGTTAAAGACAAACAGGTCGCTCGCTCATCAATTTCTGAGATAATGCATATTGTTGCTCCAACACGAAAATTCACTATAGAGCAGTAAAATTGAAAGGGGATCTGGGTCAGATCTTTATTGGCTGAAATGCGGGACGGGGGATTAACGTACATAAGTTCAGACCTGCGGTCAAACCCGATCCTTGATTAAAAAAGGTGCCATCAAACTCTGAAAATCCAACCTCGATTGAAGGAATGTCTATGATGCCTCATATCCGTGACATCATGTCAGGGTTTCATAGTTGACACACCCCGACAATTTCCCTATACTTTCGTTCTTTAAAGACATATTATTGACATAAATTTGCAAGGAGATTTTTCATGAAGAAAGCCTTTATTCTTACCATAACGCTTTTCGCTGCATCATTGGCTTTTGCTTCGGTACAAGAAGATAAAACGCTTTTTGAAAGCGCGTGCGGCACCTGCCATTCTCTTGAACGAAGTTTGCGAACAACCAAAAATTTGATGGCTTGGAAAAGAACGATAAAACGGATGAATCGCTATGCTAACGGAAGGATTTCCGAGACAGAGGCAGACAAAATTGCAGAATATCTGGTTTCAATAGGTCAACCAAAGAAGCCTGCTTCTCATGAAGTATCCAAAGAAGAGATCAAAGGGACTGACGCAAAAGAACTTTCTGATTTTAAAAAAGTTCGGGTTAATCAGTTTATAGATCCATCTGTCTGCAGTGGATGTCATTCTGAGAAATTTAAACAATGGAACGGTTCCATGCATAGCAAGGCTTTTTACGATCCTCTTTGGCGTAAAGCAACAAAGCTGTTTTTCAAAGAAGCGGTATCAAAAGATGAGGTCCTTGAGATGAAAGCATGTGTTAAATGTCACACCCCCTTGGGATTTCGGTCCTATTTAATATCTTCTCCAGGTGATGACTATGACAAACTTGCACACCTGCCGGCTCAAGGAATTTTCTGTAACTGGTGTCATAATATAAATGAAGTGAAACATATCGGCGACGCAGGATACGAAGTTGCACCAGGCAGCGGGGAGGAAGAGCCGTCAACGATGCTCGGTCCGCTTAAAGATGCAACCTCAGATTTTCACCCCAGTAAGTACTCAGAACTCCATACAAAGTCTGAATTCTGCGGACTCTGTCATAATGTTTCCCATGCGTCAAACAAATTGCCATTGGAACAGACTTTTGACGAATGGAGAAACAGTCCTTACAATACCGGGAATCCTGAAACAACGGTTAACTGTCAGGACTGTCACATGAGACAAAGACCGGGCTTCCCTTCTACAGGAAAAACCGAAAGGCCGGACAATCCGGGAAAATCCGCCGATAACGGACCGTTAAGAAAACATACTTGGACACACTACTTTATAGGAGCAAATGCTATAGCTACAAAACTTCAAGAAAGTGATGTTCATGCTCAAATGGCAATAGAGCGCCTTAAGCATGCCGCAGATTTAGAGCTTATAAAATCGAGTTCATACAAAAAAGGCGGGCTTTCTTCAATTGAAATAAAGGTGATAAATTCAGGAGCAGGGCATTATCTTCCCACGGGACTTACAGAGGTCAGGCAAATGTGGCTGTCTGTCGTTATAACCGATGCCAAAGGAAAAACAATTTTCAGATCCGGCAGTCTTGATAAAAATGGCAACATTGATGATGGCGCCGTTATATATTACACACAACTCGGAAATATAAAGGGGGAACCTGTTTTAAATGTTGCGCTGGCAGACAGGATACTTTATGATTATCGGATTCCTCCAAAAGGATATCTGATTGAAAAATATGCTTTTCAGATACCATCAGATGCAGTTTCCCCGTTTACGGTTGAAGCCGCCCTTAAATACCGTAGCGTTTCCCAATCTCTTGCAAAGACATTGCTTGGGGATCGTGCACCTAATATCCCGGTTGTCGAGATGGTAAGTTTGGCTGAAAAAATAGAGTTTTGATGTTTATCTAAAATCTTTTTCTCCAATTGTCACTGTAAACTCCTTGCCGGAAGTTACTGATAAAAAATGAAAAAAACTAATTTTGATAGTGGATTAAATAAAACGGACGAGCCATCTAAACTGCTTATCATTAATGACAATAAAAAAACCCTATCCACACTTAAAGATCTTTTCAGTAAGAAAAGGTATGAGGTCTTCTCCGCCTCCGACGGCCTGGAAGGCCTTAAATTGCTTGAAAATGAGAAACAAGGTTTTGATCTGCTAATAACGGATCACGTGATGCCGAACATCAATGGTGTCGGCCTTATCTCAATAATTAAAAAGAAATTTCCAGGCCTTCCGGTTCTTACCATAACCGAATCGGGCGATCATCCTGAAGCGCCTTCGACGGAAGCTCAAGTTGGTCATGTAACGAAAAAGCCATTTCATTTATCAAGAATGAATATGGTACCACCGATAATCGGATCAAGCAAAAGTATCGAGAGGATCAGAGATCTTATCGACCACACCGTAGATACGGGATTAAATGTCTTAATTACCGGGGAAAGCGGTGTGGGCAANNATCTCAAAGAAAAAACAAACCTTTTATAAAAGTTAATTGCGCGGCATTGCCGGAAGGGTTACTTGAGAGTGAACTTTTTGGATTTGAACGGGGAGCGTTTACCGGAGCCGAACGAAAAATGCGAGGGAAATTTGAACTTGCCCATAAGGGTGTTTTGTTTCTGGACGAAATTGGAGATATGCCCCTTTCACTTCAGGCAAAACTTCTTCGTGTCTTGCAAAGTGGTGAGTTTACCCCGTTGGGTTCTGAAAAAGAAGTCACAACAGATGTCTGGATTATCGCTTCCACAAATCAAGATCTTGGTAAAAACGTTAAAAAAGGACTTTTTAGAGAAGATTTGTATTATCGGCTCAATATTATAAGAATATTCATACCCCCTCTTCGAGAAAGGCCTGAAGACATCCCGCTTTTAATTGACCATTATTTGACAAATTATAAGACCCAGTTTGAAAACAAAAAAATCCCAAATCCCAGCCATAATATTATAAAAAGGCTAATATTATACGATTGGCCTGGAAACGTCAGGGAACTTCAGAATGTTCTTAAAAGTTGCATCGTTTTAGGCAGCTGGGAAAAAGGTGTTGATGATCTTTCTATCAAAGGCAAACCTGGTGTTACTCCAACCTCTGACCCAAAAGGACTGGATAACGCTCTAATTGTTGGCAACCTTTTAGACCTTAAAGATGAAAATTCACCGGAGCATGCATCCTTTTCCCTTAAAAAAAGCACAGAAAACATCACTAAAAGGATCGAAAAAGAGCTCATCTCATTTGTGCTTGATAAAACAGGTTGGAACCGCACAAAGGCAAGTAAAATATTAAAAATCAGTTATAAAACCCTCCTTTACAAAATCAGCGAACTCGATATAAACCGACAGCATAAATTATGATCAAATCGTATTTTAAGGATAATATAACTTTTGTGCAGAAAGTCCTTATAATTGATCCCTTTATAATAGCTCACCCAAACCAATTACCGGAAAAGTGTGAAATTTTTTAGGCAGTCCACACCTTACCTTTTTAGGTTTATTTTCTTGATCAGTAATTGTATCATTCTTACTCTCGTATCGCATCATTTCCGCTATAAAGGACGAGGTAATCTGCGGGTTTTATATACGGGTCTGGTGTCAAATCCTGAATAGTACATAGCAACACTCTATTAACCATTCAAAACGCGACACCCAACATCATCACATTTAATATTATAAAACAGATAAGAGAGGTTTATCACTCATGAGAGAAGGCATAAAAAAAGATGAAATGGGACGAGAATACATATCCTCAGATACCGGTGTTAAAGTATTTGTTTATTTTAAAGACAACCTGATCGTTGACCCGGATGATCCAGTCATCGCCAGCCAGGCAAGGAGCTGGCGTTATGACAGTGGAATTGTCAAAGGNNACCCGATGCTAAGATTTTGGGACAAATATTTTCCACCGCCGTTAAGATCATTTCCAGAAGGAAGTACACAGATAGACCTTACTATCGAAACTTCAAATAAGCTGATCTTCATCGAAGCAACATATGAAGCAGAAATAAGCAAAACAACGAAGCATGATCCAAATCGAGATCAGATTATAAGAAATATTGATGTGGGTAGCTGGGCTGCAAAAAAAAAGGCAAAAGAATTTTATTTTGTCCTGCTGACACTTAAAACAAACACGTATTCCATTGATAAATTAAACGATTACAAATCGAATCCATCAAAGATCATCGAAAAAATTGGAAGTTACAGGAAAGATATCAAAGATTATGCTATTTTGTGCGAAAATATCCATGTAATGTTTTGGGATCAAATTTTAACTTCCCTACAAAATATGCAGTTAGCGAATGAGACCGAATTGAACCACACGAATTTAATTGATTACCTGAATGATAAATTACGTTGATTTAGGGAAAAATGCGGGATCTACGTTTCGCTCCAACCCCGTTGGGCGGGATTTCCGTTTCACTATTGTTTTCATCCATCCCCGGCGTATTATTTTTGTAATGACAGGCTTAGAATCTAATGCTATACCGCTTTTAAGAAAATTATTGACCGGGGTAAATCTTGTAGGAAGGGAATAATCAGATGATTAAGATATTAAAAAACACAGATAACGGATTTATTTCGATTGATGACATCGAAAAAAATTGCTGGATAAATGTTTCAAACCCCAGCCCGGATGAACTGACAAAACTATCAGAAGATCTCACTATTCCTTTGGACTTCTTAACAGATTCATTGGATGTTGATGAAAGATCGAGAATCGAAACAGAAAACGATACGACCTTAATTATATTAAGAGTCCCTAAATTTGATAAAGATAATTTGGGAGTTCCGTTTACAACATTGCCGCTTGGTATCGTCCTTACCAAAGATATAACAATTACCATATGCTTATGGGATATAAATGAAGTTTTGGATTTATTTAAAGGTAAGATAAAAAACCTTCCTACTGGAAATAGACGCCGTTTCATTTTACATCTTTTTCATAGAACAGCCTTTTTTTACCTGAGATATCTGAAAGAAATTAACAAGAAAAGTAACGAGGTTGAAACGGAATTACACAGATCGATGAAAAATGAGGAACTGATAAAACTACTGGACATAGAGAAGAGTCTTGTATTCTTTACAACCTCGTTGAGGTCTAATGAACTCATGATGGAACGATTATCTAAAATAAGGACCTTAGAATTGAATGAAGACGACAAAGATTTACTGGATGATATCATTGTTGATAATAAACAGGCCATTGAAATGGCGAATATTTATAGCAACATCCTTAGCGGTATGATGGATGCCTTTGCATCGGTCATTTCGAATAATCTGACGATTGTAATGAAGTTTCTGACATCGGTCACAATAATCCTTATGCTTCCTACATTGGTGGCAAGCATATATGGAATGAATGTTGAGCTGCCGTTTCAACATTCTCCTCATGCTTTCTTTATAACTATCGGGCTCTCATTTTGCTTGTCGTCTGTCGGTGTGTTGATATTCCTAAAAAATAGATGGTTTTGATGTAAGATTGTTGGCAAGCATTGACTGGCAAACTCATAGGGCGAATCTGATCGTTAAAAAGAAATTGTGGTTTCTATGAAATATCCGGACTATTGTTCTTGCTAATTAAATATGATAGAAAATAAACATGATCATCCAAGATGCCCATTTGCCGACGGATCAAGACGACACTCCCTCTAAACAGGAATGTGAATTTGTCCCTGAGGGTATTATCATCAANNGAGGTCCAGCTTCTTTTAGCTGAAAAAAGAACTTCACTGTCAACCATGCGGACAGGCATAACTGTTTTTGTTCTTCCTTTATCTGTTTTGAGTGTCCTGATTGCCACTTCAAAATACTACGATATTCTCCAGGTGATGCACCTGATCATACCACTGCTCGCTATTTGTGTAGCGCTGGTCTTGTTGGGTTCATACCTGATTATTCGAGCGATGATTCGAATGCGCCATCATGATAGTCTAATCTTGCAATTAAAGCGAAAACACCGGTGGATCTCAGAGTATGTCGATTGAACCTGTATCGTCGGCAAAACAATAAAAAGACAAACTTTCCTACGAGGGAATTTTGTCTATGGGATTAGCTTCTTTATAATTTATAGAACAGATCCCCGCTCAACCCTGATCCATAATAACACCTGTTTTACATCTTGACCCAGTTCGAATTCCGCCAATGTGAATTCATTGGCCGGTTCTGTGGAAGAGGATTCCAATAGAATACCCAGCCGGCTCAGTTTATAAGAAACCGCTTTTAACTCCAGGTACTGCTCCGGGTTTTTTAATATTGAGCATAAGTGTGAAAAGCGGTGTTCAGGTGTATCGAGTTCGGTTTCTATTTCTTTTAGCTTCCTGTTGATGTCGCTGAGCACTTTGAGTGTCTCTTTCATCTGATTATCAGATGCGTCTGAGTGTTTTAACTCGGACTCCGGTTCAGAAATGTCGGGTCGCTTGACCTTGAATTCAAGCAAATCTCGCTGTTTCTCCAGTTCCTCCTTCCATAGCTGGAGATCGGTAATTTCCTCAAAAGCTTGTCTGATTAGAGCAGTCAACCCAACGTGCTGAATTTGAAGGCTGGCTTCAGCCAGTTCAATGGCCGGAGCGAACACCTTAAAATCCTCGAAAAAGATCGCTTTCTGGGGCACATCCCTGCGGACAACGTCACCTTTTTTTTCAATTCCGAAAAAAATCTTTTCCTTTCGTTCAGCGGCGAGCAATGCAAAAGCCTGGAGTGCATTTGTACGCCGGAAAAAATTCTTGAGCGCTTTACTGGAATGCAGTACGCCGATCAGCTCCTCACGACTTATGAACATGGCTCTGAGAAGAGGGTCATCTTTCCAACGGCCGGGATCGAAATCCAGGGGTCCCGGCACTTGAGGAATGAGTCCGGAAATATATTGCATGGCGTGCCGTACTGACGGAAGAATCTTTTTTCGAAAACTGTGAACGGGTAAAATCGTTGAATCGATTTTCAGTACGATCCTTTCGATCTCATCCAGAACAGCGGTCTCTCTTTTACGATCCGTCGATCGGCGGGCACTACCCTCAACCAGCTGCTGATAGAACGCTGCCCATAGACTTTTTAGACTCATGGCAATGAGGCCTCAAAAGTTATTTGTCTCATACTGCCGAATAATATTACGAAATCCTAAGCCTGTATGGCGATCTTTTTAACTTCTCCCGGCACATCATTATCAAACTGCTTAAAGTTGTTCTGAAAATTCGCAGCAAGTGTCTTCGCCTTCTCTCGGTAAGCCGCTTTATCCTTCCATGTATTTTCAGGCATGAGAACTTCGGGCGCAACATTGGGACAACTGACCGGAACATGCAGTCCGAATATTTCATCTTTCCTGGTTTCGATCTTTTCTAGCGTGCCTTCCAGGGCAGCCTTGACCATCGCGCGGGTATCTCGAATAGGGATGCGTTTTCCAATGCCGTAAGGTCCGCCTGTCCACCCGGTATTGACGAGCCAGCAGTTGACCTTGTGCGTTTCAATCTTCTCGCCGAGGAGCCGAGCGTACACGGCCGGCTTGAGCGCCATAAAAGGTGCGCCAAAGCACGCGCTGAAGGTCGCAGAAGGCTCTGTAATGCCTTTTTCCGTGCCGGCGAGTTTTGCCGTATAGCCTGACAGAAAATGATAAATCGCCTGATCTTTGGTGAGTTTGGAAACAGGTGGCATAACACCGAATGCATCGGCGGTCAGAAAAATGATATTCTTTGGTTGACCGCCCATTCCGTTCCTGACGATGTTCGGAATATGGGAGATTGGGTATGCCGCACGGGTATTTTCAGTTAATGAATCATCGTCTAGATTGATGCGACGAGTGTCAAAATCGAGCGCGACATTTTCCAGTATCGTCCCAAACCGGCGTGTCGTTTCATATATTTCCGGCTCCGCCTCTTTGGAGAGTTTTATCACCTTGGCGTAGCAGCCGCCTTCGAAATTGAATACGCCGTTTTCACTCCAGCCGTGCTCATCATCACCGATGAGCATCCGTTCCGGATCTGCGGAAAGCGTCGTTTTGCCAGTACCCGACAGGCCAAAAAATATCGCTACGTCACCACTTTTTCCGATATTCGCCGAGCAATGCATTGACAGGACATCCCTTTGTGGAAGCAGATAATTCATGATCGTGAAAATCGATTTTTTGATCTCACCGGCATAACTCGTACCTCCGATAAGGATCAGCCGTCTTGAAAAGTGAACGAGAATGAATGTCGCCGAAACCGTACCGTCAAGCTCGGGATTTGCCATAAAACTCGGCACATTGATGACCACAAAATCCGGCCTGTGCTGCGCAAGGTCTTTTCTGTCAAGGATGCGGATAAACATGTTCCTCGCAAACATATTGTGCCATGCCGTTTCGGTAATAACCCTCACCGGAATCCTATAATTTGAATCGGCACCGGCATAGCAGTCCTGGATATAAATATCCCTGCCCTGCAAATACGCACACATGCGCTGGTGCAGCAATTCGAAGTTGTGTTCGTCGAAGGGAATATTTACTTGCCCCCACCAGATTTTATCTTGACTTAACGGTTCTTTGACGACGAATTTGTCCTTCGCCGCTCTTCCGGTATGCTGACCGGTACGTACGACAACAGGACCAAGATGGGAAATGAATCCCTCCCGGCGTCTGACCACTTCTTCATACAGCGCTGGTGTGGATAAATTCCGGTACACATTGCCGGAATTGATAATACCGTGCTGCTCGATACCGAAAGTTTCCCTTGCGTGAATATGCTGATGTTCCATGGTGCTTCTCCTTCCTTCTTATTATTCCATAGGATAAAAAAAAGGCTCGTGTTCAGGGAGTGTGCCTCCTCATTTCACTCTGATGTCTACGTATCTGGTCATTTCAATGAATTTTCAGCCATCAGGGCTTTTAATTCTTCACCGTCAATTTTTTCTTTTTCCAGCAGCACATGGGCCACCCTTTCAAGAAATTGTTTTTTCCCGCGCAGGATATCCAATACCCTGGCGTACTGAATGTTGATGATCTCGCGAACCTCACTATCGATCAATTCGGCCGTGGCTTCGCTGTATTCGGCGGCACCTTGACCCACCATATCCAAAAATTGGGGGGGTTTTTTACGGGCAAAATAAACCTGGCCGACCTTGCCGCTCATGCCGTATTCCTTGACCATGCTGACCGCGATGTCGGTGGCCCTGGATAAATCATTGTGCGCTCCGGTGGAGATGTCATCGAAAATAATTTCTTCGGCTGCCCGCCCTCCCAGCAACGTAGCGATACGGCTGAGCAGTTCGCTTTTTTTCATCAAAAACCGATCTTCCGTAGGAACTTGAAGCGTATAGCCCAGGGCAGCGATTCCGCGCGGAATAATTGATATCTTCTGCACCGGATCTGCTTCCGGCAAGGACAGCGCAACCACTGCATGACCCAACTCGTGGTAGGCAACAATCTCTCTTTCCTTGGGGTTGATCAGCCGATTCTTCTTTTCCAGACCCGCCATTACTCTTTCAATCGCCTCTTCAAATTCAGCCATGCTCACTTTTTGCTTGTTTTTACGAACCGCCAACAGGGCGGCCTCGTTCACCAGATTGGCCAGATCTGCGCCAACCATCCCCGGCGTCATGGCAGCCACTTTTTCGATGTCCAGGGTCCTTACAACTTTAATGTTCTTCAAATGAACCCTCAAGATTTGCTCCCGCCCGATCTTGTCCGGACGATCTACCAGGATCTGGCGATCGAATCGACCGGGTCTGAGAAGTGCCGGATCCAGTATTTCGGGACGGTTTGTTGCCGCCAGTAAAATAACCCCGGCTTTTGGATCGAAACCGTCCATCTCCACCAGAAGCTGGTTCAGGGTCTGTTCCCGTTCATCATGCCCGCCAACGGCACCAAACCCCCTAGCCTTGCCTAAGGCATCCAGTTCATCGATAAAAATAATACAAGGTGCCTGTTTTTTGGCCTGCTCAAAAAGATCTCTAACTCTGGCAGCCCCCAATCCCACAAACATTTCCACAAATTCCGAACCGCTGAGACTAAAAAAGGGAACACCGCTTTCGCCGGCAACCGCTTTGGCCAGCAGTGTTTTGCCCGTTCCCGGAGGACCGACCAGCAGCACCCCTTTGGGTAACTTGCCGCCCAGTTCCGTAAATTTTTCCGGTCCTTTTAGAAACTCCACCACCTCCACCAGCTCCTGCTTGGCCTCATCCACCCCGGCCACATCCTCAAACGACACATCGAGTTCACTTTCCATATAAATTTTGGCTTTATTCTTACCCAAAGTCATAAATCCCTGTTGCTGGCCCATCATTCGCCGCATGAAAAAGAACCAGACACCAAAAAAGATCGCCGTCGGGACAATCCAGGACAACAGTCGCGGCAAAAAATCGGATTCAATCTCCCCTTTGAAGTTTACATTGTACTGCTCAAGAAGTTTGGATGTTTCGGAATCCACCCGTATGGAACGAAACATCTTTTCTTTCCCGTCCCCTACCCCCTCTCCTTTCATCTTTCCCTGGATTTGGTTGGCACTGATCGCCACTTCGGTGATTTTGTTTTCCTTCAANNACAAGCCATATGCCCAGCAGAACATACCAGATGGAAAATTTATGATGTTTCTCCATAATCCCTCCCCAGAAAAGTTTGATGATTATCTCAATTGATTAAAAATTAAGGAATATCATTTTTTTAGCATATAGGCCTTTGGGTGTCAAAACTTCTAAAGTATGAGGTTTTTTTATTAAACTATTTGGGATATTCTTGCTCATTATGGGGAATGCATTTTTCGTGGGTGCGGAAAAAAATAATTCTATGAATAGAGACCTTTGAAAAATGTTCATTTTTTTTTCAAGACCAAGGCAGGCAAAAATGTTAACCACAGGCATACATTAAGTATTTCGAGGATTAAAATTTGAGCCTAACGCCGGGATTGGACAAAAGGGAGCGTTTTTCAAAGGTCTCGAATATTCTTGACCTTCGGTGTATTTATTCCCTTCTCAATTGAATAATTAAATCCTTGCTCTTTTCCAGCAAATCGATGGATGAATCGATATTTTTTTTCAAATTATCGTACAATTGACGCTCGGCAAGATCCGGAGGCATTAGCTTGTTGTTAATCTGTATCTGCTCGGACATAATGGTAATTTGTTTAATCGACGTCTCCAAACTCCTTATTCTTACATCAAAATAATGAGCCCGCCTTTTTTTCTTCAGATCCATAAATAGGGTTAACAATTCATTTTCATATTCGCATACAGAGGCTATCGCGTTAATCGCCAAAGTTGTCGATATCCATATATTTTTATACTCGTCATAATTTTTATCGTTTTTTCCGGTGTTTTCAAATATTTTTTGAAGGTATTCAAATCGATTCAAATTGTCGGATAACGCAGATAAAATGGTTTGAATTTCTGATTTTATATAAAGTTCATTCGGGGGGGATGGTTGCGCTTTCAATATCTGCGAACTGAACAAGATCAGGCTGATTGAGAGGCCGATTAAAAATCTTGGGCAATTTTCTTTCATCTGATAGGCTCACTTTCCAATTGAGGGTTACATTTAATGCAACGGAAATTTCTTGAAAACACTCTTTACCCCATAGCGTGCCAGTTCGTTAGCAGACAGCCAGCGGAGCCCCATTTTGATCTGTTTTAACCCTCCCAATACATCTTCCGACAAGGTTTTTTGAGTGCCGTCAAACGCATTACGCCACAACCGCTTACCGCCGGCAACTTCCATCAGATAGACATAAAAAGCAACGGATGCAGGGCTCTCCGGCATCTCGTTAAAAGTCCCTTTTTCCCGAAAACGCCAAATCGTGCCAACCACCACAAGATCCGCATGCAGGTTTTCACCAAATTTTTTTGCCAGTTTGCGGGGAGTGTCCAGCGCTTGGTCTCGGATGACCTCCGCGTAAACGGCAGCGGCTTCTTGCTTCGAAACCATTTTATCCGCAAATCGAATTTGCAGCACATCATTGACCAGCCGGGTCATGATCTGATCTGCCCCTTCTGCCAAACTGGCGGCATCAATTTTAAGCTGTTTCAGCGGCTGGCTCAAAGGCTTTTCAACCGGTTCTTCCGGTGATTCCAATTTGCCGGCGAGAAAGGGCATGACGGCAATACGATTAAACTGCAGTGTGGATAGATCGGCATTTTCAGACGATGTATGATCGGTTTCGGATCTGCCATTGATAGGACTGCCTGAAAGAAGAATCAATACCATCCCTAGCAATAATGGTATGTTCTTTAACATAGATATTTTCCACTTAATCCGTCTTTTCATGATGCTTCCTTTAGCGTTGTAACGTTATCGTTATCTCGACATCCGGCCAGCGTTTTTCCTTTGGCTGAACGGCCGGCAGTGCAACAATTTTACAATAGATTGTGGTGTCTTCGTAAATGTTGCTCAGGTAAATGGGTGTTGTCGTCAGGCTGATTAATTTATCCATTTCGACACTATCCGGAGAGAAAACTTTTATCTTCTCAGGTTTTACCTCTACGGAACGTATCTTCAGGCCGTCTGGAAGTTTTCCGACCAATTGCGGCTTTATAACCAACTCTTTTTCTATAATTTCTGCAAGTGTAAGTTCAAAGCTGGGCGGGACAGCATCCAATAAATATATCTCTTTGGGTAAATGGATATTTTCACGAGTAATAATAAAAGATTGTTTTCCCGGCAGGGCTTTCGAAAGATCTATTTTCACAATTGTATGAGACGGGTTGACAGTGTCAAGCGCTGATTTCGGGCCTGACAGATGCAGCCGAACTTCCTCGGCCTTATTTCCGACCAAAGTGAGGTTTGGTGATGAGGCGGTATATTCCACCGGAACGGTTATGACCTTTTCCAGTATTTCTCCCTGAGAAACAGCCAACGTTGACCAGAAAAATGCAGCCAACACCAGGCTCGCAAAAATTTGAAGAAATACCGGCCAGCGCGCTTTTCCTTTAGGAAACACAACGGGAAAAGACGTCATGTCTTTCCAGTGTGAAATGATCGTTTTTACCATCTCTTCACCATCGCTTACCCGCCTCATTTGACCTTTATAGAATATTGAAATGCTTCCTCGTTCTTCAGAAACGACGAATACCAAAGCGTCTGATTTCTCAGCCAGACCCATGGCAGCATGATGACGGGTGCCATATTGTTCCGGCAGTCTTGAACTCTGTGAAACAGGAAGTCGTACGCCAAACTGAGAAAATTTTCCGTTTGTTATAATCAATGCGCCGTCATGGCCCGGCGAGTTCGGATCAAAGACACTCATAATGAGAGGAAAGCTGGGTTTAGCATCAAGAATAAATCCGCCGGAAAGCCATTCCTGAACCGGCTCCTTGCCCGGAAAAACGACAATCGCCCCTCGACGTTGCTGAGCCATCTTTAGTAAGGCGTCCACTACTAAATGAGAGAGCTCTTCATCAAGGTCGCGAGGTTCGGATCGTGTAACCGAAGCTGTCTGTTCTAAAATTTTTCTCAATTCAGGCTGAAACAATACGATCAAGGCGATCACGGCCACTTGACTGATATTGCTGAAAATCCATTCGATCCCCTTAAGATCCATAAAACTTGCAACTAAAAAAACAGCCAGGGCGACCAGAATACCGGCTACGATTTTCCATGTGCCAAGGCGAATCAATGTCCGGTATAAAAAAAACAACCCTGCTGCTATCAGAAATATGTCTAAAATAGATCGCCAGGAAAGTAATTCCCTGACCAGAACCAATATGCCGATCTGCTCCATTAACGCCTCAATATTAAATTGTTTGGGTAAACCTTTATAAAATATTTGTTCTATATATATATATCCCAATCATTACACTTGCAATAGGATACACTTTCGTGAAATATCCGGGCTATATGTCAGATGACAAATACAGCCTCGAATGAGTAAATAATTGAATCCATAGAGGAGGCAAGGCCATGCAGCCGAAAGCACAAACCGCCCATTTTGACCTCGATAAAATTATTTTAACCTGGAAAACCGTCTTGTACAATCTGTTTTTGATCGTCGCAGGAATCATCCTATTTGTGATAGGGATGAACAGCATTTTGATTCCCAATAAGCTTTTGGGAGCCGGTGTGTCGGGTGCAGCCATCATCATCCACTATCTGTTTCCTTCAGCGGATGTCGGCATCACCTATTTTTTACTCAATATTCCGTTAATGTTCCTGGGCTGGTTCAGCATCAGCAAAAGATTTATGTTGTATACTATTTTCGGGATGGCATTTTTCTCCCTGGCTGCCGCGGTAATTAAAACACCCCCGGTTCCTCTTAAAGACCCCATTCTGGTCGCCGTACTCGCCGGCATCGTTTGCGGCACGGGTGCCGGAATTGTTCTTAGATCTTTAGGATCTGCAGGCGGCGTGGATATTCTGGCAATATATGGCAATCAGAGATTCGGACTTCGGCCCGGTCTGTCCAGCTTCCTGATAAATGCGGTGGTAATCATGACAGGCGCCTATTTTTTCGGTCTTCAGATAGCGCTTTACAGCCTGATTTATGTATTCACGAGCAGTAAAACCCTCGATGCGGTTCTTACGGGCTTTAACCAACGGCTGTCCACCATCATCATCTCGGATAAGTATAGGGAAATTGCTGAAGACATCTTTAGGCAGGTCAACAGGGGCGCCACTTTTCTGAAAGCTCAGGGCGCTTATACCGGCAATCCAAGAGAAGTGATTTTGACCATTACCACGCTGACCGAACTGCCTAAGCTAAAAAATGTTATTTTCAACATCGACCCGGAAGCGTTCGTGGTGGTAAACAGCACCCTTGAGGTTATCGGGAAACGGCATGGAACCCGGAAGGTTTACTAAGTATTGAGACTTTCTTTTATGCTCCCCGGCGATCAGATCAAATTTTAACAATACCGGATCAACGGTCTGGAATTTTGTTAAAATCCATCACGGTTGTGTATTACATGACCGCGGAACCAATCCCGGCCTTAAAAAATTCCCGGTTCATGCGGGCGATATTGGAGATGGAAATCTCCTTGGGGCATTCTGCTTCGCATTCTCTTTCATTGGAGCAGTTGCCGAAGCAGAGTTCNNGCTTTTTCCGCGATTTCCTGGGAAATCGGTATGGCATTGGCATCCGGGGCGCCCCCGGTGTTTACGGAAATATATCCCCCTGCAATGATGATCTGATCAAAGGCGCTGCGATCCACAGCAAGATCCTTTATAATGGGAAATGCCTTGGCCCGCCANNAGGGTCAGCTGCTCGTTAACCACATCGATCATTTCCAAAAAGGACATGTCTGTTGAAATATTGGCGGCATGATAGGTTTCAAAACCGCCTTTCACTTTGGCGCTTTTTTGGCGCCAGACGTTTAAAGTGATGTTTATGCTTTTGGTCACTTGTAACTCCTTTGTGTTAATTCGACATTTTCAAAAACCAGCGGTTCCTTGTGGCGTTGGGGCTCCGTGTCATCCCCTTTATATTCCCAGGCNNTCTGGACATGCCGCAGTATTCCCAGAGGATATGGCCCAGTTCACGGTGAAAGTCATCCACCGTCCGTTTTCCGTTAATGGACAGAAGCTTGCCGGTCCTTTCGGTGACATATTGAGTCGCTTCTTTAAATGCCGGATGATCGGTGGTCACTTCCGAGTGGTCCATCCTGACAAGATATCCCCCAATGGTGTACGGAATAACGAAATAACCGTCCGCCAGACCCTGCATCAAAGCACTGGCGCCCAGACGGTTGGCACCGTGGTCGGAAAAGTTGGCTTCTCCCAAAACAAAAAGCCCCGGCAAGGTGCTCATCAGGTTGTAATCCAC
>DNGT01000103.1 GCA_003486165.1 Desulfobacteraceae bacterium | reverse complement strand
TGAAGCTTGCCCTGTTCAATGGCCATTAACACGACCCTGTGGGCCGTGTTTAAAGGCGTAACCACCCGTTTTTTCCTTGATCGCAGTGAAATGCAGTCTACCGGGCAGATCCTTGAACAAACACCACATCCCAGGCAGATACCTGCATTCAGGCTGGCCTTTTTCTTTTTGGGGTGGTGTGGATCGCCGGCAGAAACCAACATCATGGCCTCTACCGGACAAACGGTCACACACTTTCGGCATCCCGTGCAGGCGGCCTCCTGAATGTGCGGAATAAAATTGGTGGTATGAACCGGATGAAAAACGGCAAATTTTCGGGCGGCAAGCATCGCCTCACAGCAGCAACCACAACAGTTGCAGATAAAATTGACACCTTCCCGAACATTGTCTCCGAACTGGACCAGATGGTGTTCATAGGCTTTACTTAACAGTTCCAGACATTCCGGCGCCTCGACTTTTTTGGCAAAACCGTGCTTGATCAGAGACGCTGCCGTCATATTGAAAGTCATGCAGATCTCCTTGGGCGCATCACAGTCCCGCCCCACATGCAACATTTTATGGCGGCAGTAACAAATGCTGATACCGATGGACGAAGCGGTTTCAATCACCTTGGTGGCCCGCTCATAATCGAGCACGTGCAATTCATTCTTTTTTGAAAGAACAGGCTCATGGACAAAAACGCGTCCCAGTTTGGTTTCTCCTTTAAGGAACAAGTCCTTGATAAAATCTTGTTCAACATTGAGATACTGATAAAATAGCTCGCTCAGTACCTTCTGGTCAATGTCGTTCCTGACCCGCATTAGGGAAAATTCAAAAAATCCGGCCATAGGCGGAGGAAGACAGTATACCCTGCGACCGTTTTCTTCCATATCCATCAAAATTGCCCGACCGCACAGTTCGTCCAAAATTTTTTGACTGGTGCTCGGGTCCTTCCCCCACACCCGGCTGGCTTTTTCGGCGGTAAAGGGTCGTATGGGGAGCAACGACACCAGTTTCGCTTCTTTTTCACTATAGAGTATTTCCAGAATTTTGTATAAAAGTGCTGAAGGGGGCGCCCCCTGGGGAAACCGGTTCAACCGATCCACAAGTTCCACAAAACCGGATTTTACGTTGTGATGCGCCATAATCGCCTCAAGTTATCCCCGCCTTGCTCCACAAAGACTCGCCTCAGGTATGATTAAATTTTTTCTGAAAGAACTCATGGATAAGGATTCGTAATGAAAAAACAGGTCTGGTTTTTTTGATAAGGGTGATCGGTTTAAGACAATATGGTCGCATAACCTTGAATCCTTTTAAGGCAAACAACTCTTTTGAATATGCCCCTCAAATTATATGTGTTTTTAAATAGTTTTCTGCTTCGAGGATTTCCCTTTCGCTGAAGACACGAATACCGTTCTCTTCCAAAAGGGCTGCAGTAACGCCTTTTCCCGGTTTTTTTATACCGGAAAAACTTCCGTCATAAATATAATTGCTTCCGCATGAAGGACTCCCTTCTTTAAGAATCGCAAGACTGATTCCCAATAAACTGGAAAGTTCAAGTGCTTTTTGGGCACCATCTAAAAAATATTTTGTAACATCCTGACCTTTGATATTTATGACCTTTTTATGGCCGTTCAAAACCTGATTTCCATCACTTCCGGAGATCTCCGAACTAGGCCTGGGCACAGGAAGTCCGCCAGCAACTTCAGGGCAAATGGCGACAACCCATCCTAGCCGATTCCAGTACTTCAAAACATGACTTTCAAAGTTTTTAACAATACCATTATAACGCACACGTTCTCCCACCAGACAGGCACTTACCAGTATTTTTTCCATTTTCATTTNNTGTTACTGCGAGCGAACTTTTGATGAATCATTAAATTTTTAATACCACTCTGGAAAATGAACCGGAGTATCCACAATGCCTGATATATATTTTTCCAATATTAAGCTGGAAGAAGACACAGAATATTTTTTATACATCGGAGAGCTTAAAAATTACAGCTTGAACATCTTTTTAAAAGAAGCTCTTTCCCGAATTTTCAATCGTAAATTCGATTTTATCGCCATAGTTCCGGATGCATTTGAACAGTATAACTACGACAACCTCATTGTCATCAATCCGAAGAGTACTGATTATGCCTGTAAATACGGCACCTATGTCTGTTGCAGAGTTTCCGCGGATGAATTTTCTGCAAGTGTTTCAAAAAACCGCCAGATCCGTGCATTGATCAGAAGGCTTTTGAATCAGCAAGAAAAGGTCTATATATATATGTTCGAAAGCTTACCGGAGATGACCCTGGATGAAATTCCAGGAGTATCCATTATTGGACCGGATAAACATGTTTCCAAACGAATCAACAGCAAAATCTACCAATATCAAAATTTGAACGATATACTCCCTGTTGTAGATTTTCGTATTTGCCATGGATTTAATTCGCTCATCCAAACATCCCAAGAACTTAGTAAATCATGGCGGGATGGACTTTTTGTGTGCCGAGAATACAGTGCCGCCGGGGTAAACAGTATTATTGCCCATGGTATTGATGATATAAAAGATAAGTTCAACGCACTGGACGAGCCCTACCTAATCAGCCGATACATTCCCCACGAGTATGATCCAACAGTGCTGGCCGTTGTTGTCGGAGAACAGGATATTTATATTGCCGGAGTTGCTGATCAGCGCATCGAACAAGGGAATCGGTTCACCGGTTCTGATTTCCCATCGGTGTTGAATAAAAAAATTATTGAAAAACTTAAAGAATATACCAGGGTGATTGGTCAATGGCTTTTTAGGGAGGGATACAGAGGTATTTTCGGATGTGATTTTCTGGTAGATGACAACGATGATATTTATTTTCTTGAAATCAACGCTCGAAAACAGGGAACCACTTTGGAATTTTGTTGCACCCTTGAACAGTCGCTTCCTCCGGGATCGCCCATGCTTCCGGAACTCGAATTTTACGCCGTAAACAAGGGGGTGTTTCCGCCAAATACCATGGAGATGAAATCAAACCCCAAAAACTTGCACTGGGGCACTTACAATTACAAAATTCACGATTCTGTTCAAACCAGTGCCTACATTCCACAGAGCGCCCAGGAACGCGAAGCGTTCAAGAAGGTCGCGGAAGGAAAATTAAGGAAAGACTTCCTTATTCTGGAACACGCCGGATGCGACTTTGTTGTAGCAGAAGGCGCCTTTATCGCCCGAATCGTTGCTCTGGGACACCATCCTACCGATGTTCAGCAAGGGCTGAATCTGGGTCGAAAAACCATTGACCTTACCATCATCAAAAAAACTGGATTCGGAGGATTCAAATGAATAACACGAACTCAGCAGAAGAAATTATGGATCAATTTACCCGGGAACTTTTCGAAGAACTTTTCGGCCCGGCCGATGAAAAGATTTCAGAAATCCCTAAAATTCCTGAAAAGCTGGCCTTAGAAGTAGACGCGCTTTTTACGTCCACCAAAGACACCGAGCGGACAGGTCCTGCTATTGATCTTTTTTCTCGTCTCAAAAAGATAAAAAAAGAACTGAATATTTCGCCGGATGCTTTTGGTATCTCGAAAGAGACCCTTACACTGTTCGCCTTCAAACATCAACATCTGGATGAACACGGGGTGACTGTGGGCGGCCGGGTGAACCGGGCCCTGCCCATTGTCGAACAGGCAAATGAGAGGGTTGCCGATTATTTGAAAAACAAAGATACGGAAGCGCCAAGCGGCATCGAATTGTGGGACCGCATCCAGGAAAATGTCCGTCGTATAAAATCGATTTTGAATATAGATGACGACGAATGGAGTTCTTATTCCGGACAGCTAAGACATTGCATTGACTCTGTAGAGAAACTTTCAAACATAATCGATCTTCCATCTCAAATCATAGAAGAACTGACCCGGGCAACCAAGAGTTACCGTATGCGCCTGACCCCATACTATGCCAGCTTGATTCAGCCTGATCGAACGAACGATCCGGTCCTTTTGCAATCGGTCCCCACCGGTGAAATGGTCGATAACATCGGCATCGAAATGCCGCCAGTGGCGGCAGATCATTCACCGGCCCGGTTGATCGATCAATTTTATCCTAGAGTTCTCACCATCAAGGCCACCAACATGTGTGCCATGTATTGCACCCACTGCCTGAGAATCGCCCATATCGGGAAAAAAGACCGCATTTATTCCGATAACGCCTACGAAGAAGCGTTGAACTATATTCGCAATAACACACACATTCGAGATGTCCTCATCACCGGTGGAGATGCATTTGTTCTCCCCAATCGAATGATCAAAAACATTTTAAAGGCACTGGACGACATCGATCATATAAAAATGAAACGACTCGGCACCAGAATCCCGGTCACAACCCCATGGCGAGTCGATAGCGAACTTCTTGAAATCCTCGAAGAGAGCAATGACAAAAAGCCGGTGAGGGTGGTCACACAGATTAACACGGCTCAGGAAATTACACCGATTTCCAAAAACGCCTTCAAACGCATCTCTAAAAGCGTCAGTGCTGTGTTGAACCAGGCCGTTCTTCTAAAAGGAATCAACGATACCAAGGTGAAAATGTGGAAACTGTGTGAGACTATCCAGGAAAGTTATGTCCGGCCATACTATATTTTTAACTGCAGCTATCGAAATCCCCAGTTTGCCCACTTCAGAGTTCCTATAGAAAAGGGAAGAGATATCGTGGAAAGCATGTACGGCAATATCTCGGGTGATGCTATTCCTCGATATATCGCCACTGCCGGCGGTAAAATTCCTCTGCACAGAAGTAATGTTGTGGGTCATGAGGGGTCTGATATTGTCATGAAAAAACCGTGGAGCGGTGAAAAAGTCAGATATCCGGATGCCGATCCCGATGAATACGCCAATAAAAATTTTTCCTTTGCCAAAAATTGATGCCGATCCATAACCGCATAACTTCGTTTTTAAAAGCACACTATCGGGATATGCTCGCCCTCTTAGAAAAGATGGTTCGGATTCAAAGCGGAACCTTCAATAAACAGGGTGTGGATCAGATGGGCCGTCTGATAACGTCCACGTTTCAATCCAATGCCGTCTCCTGCCAGGTGATGGAACAGGATACATTTGGAAATCATATAGTAGTAACTTCCCTTTGTAAAAATCGGTTTGACAAACAGATACTTCTATCCGGGCATATGGATACGGTGTTTCCGAAAGATACCCAATTTAACTGGTACAAGGAAGACAATACTCACTGTTTTGGCCCGGGCGTCATTGACATGAAAGGGGGGCTTGTTGCAGGGATATTTGCACTCAAGGCACTGGACAATGAAAAGCTTTTAAAAAAAATACCCGTCAAATTCTTCTTTAACTCCGACGAAGAAATCGGATCCCCCAGCTCAAAAAATTATATTCAAAAAGAAGCCAGAAACAGCGCTTTTGCATTTGTGTTGGAAACCGGGGGGCGCAATGGAGAAATCGTTACCGGGCGAAAGGGAAACCTTTCTCTTGAACTTAAGATTAAAGGAATCGCCGGCCATGCAGCCTTTGCCGGAAAAGATAAAGCCAGTGCCATTGCTGAACTGGCTCATAAAATTATTGCCTTTGAATCTTTAAATAATTTGGATCGGGGAATCAGTGTCAATGTGGGCAAGGTCAAGGGTGGGATAGGCCCCAATACCGTGCCTGAACATGCTATGGCCCGTATCGATTTCAGGTTCACCGGGATAGCAGATAGAGCAGATCTGGAAAAAAGAATATCCGAAATTACCAATAAAAAAGACATCTCCAAAACCAGTTCTCATTTTGCCATATTGAGCTCAAGACCTCCCATGCCGGCATCTGAACAGAATAAAGAACTTTTTCAAGCGGTCCAGGAAACAGGAGCATCTGTTGGATTGTCGGTATCGGAAGAATTCAGGGCCGGGGTATCGGACGCCAATCTGATTGCCGGAGAACAGACACCGGTCATCGACGGTTTGGGGCCCATCGGCGCCATGGACCACAGTGAAGAAGAATATTTGATTAAAGAGAGCCTCTTACAACGGTCGGCTTTGCTGGCCTGCGCTTTAATAGACTGCTGGGAGAAATACAAGAAAGGTCTTTTATTCTGATAGAAGGCATTAGAAAACCGCTCAACGTTTAGTCCTTTGAAATAAATCGTTTTCATTGGTCTTAGCTTTCGGCTTCGACCCAACAAAAAGGCGCTTCAGCTATGATTAATTTTTGCTGGAGCGGTAATGTTTTGAAAAATTAAAGCGTTGAGTTCATCCCTCCGGCAGAAAAGGAGTCAGATCGTGAACATATTCTGACAGCACTTTGAACCCGCCGTCACTTAATGCTGAAATTGCCCTATCCTTATCTTCCAATCCCACTCTCATTACCAATTGATAAACACCGGGATATTCTTTCTCCGGCCAGGTAACAAAACTGAATATGTTGATCTGCTGTTCATTAAGAATTTTTGACACTTCAAAAACAATCCCGATGCGATCTTCAACCAAAACGGTAAACCGGGCACTTTCCTCATCATCAAACCCAATGGCACGAAGCAAAACCCCCATAACATCGGTGCTCGTGATAATCCCAACAAGCTTTCCAGATTCGATGACCGGCAGTGCATTAATTCTGTTTTTCTGCATGATGTATGCCGCACGTTCAATGGTGGTGCCCGGGGATATGGTGATAATCTTTTTCACCATAATATGTTCAACGGTCAACTGGGTCAAAAGATAGTTCAGCTCATGAACACTAAGGGATGTGGCCGGAGAAGCCCAGCTTTGTCTGACATCTCTGTCTGAAACAATGCCGACCAAATCTCCTTTTTTGTTAACCACCAACAGATGGTTAATCCGCTTTTCTTCGATGATCTCCTTTGCTTTGCGCAAGCTTGTATCCGGAGCTACGGTTACAAGGCGTGTATGCATAATTCGTCCCACATACATAGGAGCACCTCCTTTTGATAATGGAAACAGACTAAGAATAAACTCTTGTTGCCTGAATCGTTCAAGAATCAGATGTTACGAGGTTATTCGCCTGAGGCGGATGAATGAAACTCATGCAAAGCGCGACAGAACGGAATTTCCGCCACACGGCACAGGCGGACAAGTTTGTTTTGTTTCAACAAACCATGGGGAATGCAAATTTAAATAACATCCCTAGTGTTTAAACAAAACCTATCTTCTTCAGTACAATCGATGGCAGATATAAAAAAATCGCTATCATTTGATACCTGGTAAAGTTGAATGGCCTCTAGAATTTCGCAATCATTTGCGCACAATTCTTTAGGTTGATTTTTCCATTGACAGTTTGCACATGGAGAAGAAATCATATTGCCTCCTCTGTTATGCTAAGATTATCAGGAAAATTCATATCTTTAACATCAAGTATCCATTATCAACCAACCTTCCTCTGAACTTTAACCGGGTTTGGAAAATCGAAGTACTATGCCGCCTTTCCCGCAGATTTTTTCCGTTCCTGAAAGACCTCACATTGTTTACACCAGTTGCGCATGTTCCCTTTCCGAAAAACTTCCTTACAAACTTCACGATAGTATTGCATTTCCGGATCTTTAGGGCATTTAATAAAAGATTCGCCCATTAACACCTTCCTTGTTTTTATTAAACATTAACCTGCTGATATTTAAACCNNCAAACTCAACGATCACTCAATTTAGGTTAAAGTATCTTTATATAAGATAAAATATCTTGTGTGTCAAGACAAATATACCACAATATATTGAGATGTTAATCCCAATACTGTTTGATTTTATAGCATTAAAGAGATTCGATGTCGGGGAATCTTTCGATGGACCTTCCGGTCATAGAAGATGAATGAAATGATAAACGAACTTCTATCAAAAAATCTGGATATGAACCTCATCGGGAATCTTTTTTATTTTTTCTGCAAATTCATTGAACTGTTTTCCGAAACGCTCCATTCCCTTTTCTTTATTTTTTTTCCGATATGTTTTCCTCGGTTTTCCCCTTATTACCTGTCACCTGACAAGAATTTCGCACTCAAGTCGAAATACCCAATTTCGGCAGGATATAGGCCTGCAACAGATACCAAATTCCAACAATTATTAATAAAATGATAATTTCATTCATATTTTATCTCCTCTAAAGGGTTATATTTCTTTAACAAACGCAACTCTGATTTGATAAGTTCCGGTTCANNCGGTCTTTAACCATCTGAATGGAATAGGCAAAGTTGAGATCAAACACCCAGCTTAACAGGAGCAGTTTAAAATCGTTTACTGTTCTTAATTCCTGAAAACGGACAAACCGTTCTTCGCTCAAAGCAGACAGAACTTGTGGTGAAAAGGATGGATCATCAGGCAGACCGAATTCTACGACCGGATTTGGCTTTTTGTCGCGCGTATGGTAATAATCGATGAAAACCCTCCAAATGTCAAGTTTGTCAGCATCCCGAAGAAGACGAATGTAAAAAAGGGATTTTCCATTCTCCTTTTTAGGAATTTTGATTGCATTGTGGTTTGCAATGGCTTTTGTAATACATTTTTTTTCATCTTTGGTGCATACATCCAGAACATTATGGGCCACCAACTCTCGAAGCCCAAGCAATGCATGATTTTCAGAATCCACGTCTTTGAATGTCCCATAGATGGCATACTGCTTGAATCTGCCGACATCATGTAAAAGAGCCATGGTTTCTGTCAGCACCATTTCCTCATCCGACAGGCCCAGGGCTTTCCCCAGCAACGTCATATTTTCGCACACGCGCTCCGTGTGTTTTTCTTTGAGGCGGATGGTGATGTTATCGGTCGGATTGTCCGTATAAAAGCCGGCGACATAATCCGCAAACCATTTCTTTAAGTGTTCCAGATCGTTTTGGTTCATCAATGTTTTACCTGATAAAATTTTTTTAAAAACCATCTTAGAATTTGCAAATTAAGTTTAATAACATGATATGTCAAGATTCAAACACATGCGATCCCTTTCCATCTTGACTCCGTAGTGTGGTTTATCTAAACTTACATATATCGATCCCGGAAAAAAATTATATAAACCGATTAATTTAAAATCCACGAATATATGAGCATTCAAATGTATGGATGGTGCGGCAAAATTGCCAGAATATATCTCACCGACCAATCCTGTCGCGTTGAGGTTCCCGATTTAAACGTATTAAAAACATTTATCGGTGGTAGAGGGCTGGCAGGATATTATATTAGAAAGAAAATAACCCTTGATTGGAATCATCCGGATATGCCCCTTCTCTTGTTTGCCGGGCCTCTTGTCAATACACGCTCCCCAACTAGCGGCAGAATGACCATCATGTCCCGATCACCTCTGACCGGCGCTGTCGGTGATTCTTCTGTGGGTGGCTCTTTTGGTTTCCAGCTAAAAAAAGCCGGTTTCGACGGCATTATCATAACGGGAAAGTCCGAAAGACTTTGCGGCATTGAAATCAAAGATAACAATATCCATATCACCGATGCTTCTCATCTTAAAGGTCGAAAAACCGGTGATGTTCATTCGCTCCTAAAAGGCAAAGGCTCAACAGCCGCTATCGGACCGGCAGCAGAAAATGGGGTTCTTTTCTCAAGCACGATTATCGATGGGCATTTTGCGGCAGGTAGAAGCGGCATCGGACTGACGTTTGCTTCCAAAAACCTGAAATATATTACCATACGAGGTACCGGAAAAACGAAAGTATTCGACATCAAAGGTTTAAGATCCGCCAGAGAAGACGTATTCAGACTAACAGCCGCCTCTCCGATTCTTTTGGGAAAATTCGGGATCTCGCGATTTGGCACCGGTGCTCTGTATGATTTGATGGATGCAAGACAGATGATGCCTACCGATAATTTTCAAAAAACCAAATTTGATCAGGCTGTTAAACTAAATGCACATGCAATTAAAAAGAAGTTCAAACCAAAAAATACCGGTTGTCGTGGATGCCACATTCTATGTAAAAAAATAACAAAAGATCAGACAAGCCTACCCGAATTTGAAACCATGTCTCATTTCAGTGCACTTTTGGGCAATACAGACATCGGTACTGTCGTCAAAGCCAACAGGATATGCAATGAAATGGGGATCGATACCATTTCAGCTGCGGCCACCTTGGCATGCTTTTCAGAAATTTCAAACAAGAAATTATCGCCCAAAGAAGTTATTTCTCTTCTGATAGACATTGGAAAAAAGAAAGGTGTCGGCGCTGAACTCGGCCAAGGTGCCGCAAAATATGCCGGCACCTACGGCCGACCAGATCTTGCCATGGTGGTCAAAGGTCAGGAACTTCCGGCGTATGACCCAAGAGGGGCTTATGGGATGGCCCTTGCGTATGCCACATCGTCCAGAGGGGGATGCCACCTGAGAGCATACCCCATCAGTCACGAGATTTTAAGAAAACCCGTCGCTACAGATCGTTTTTCATTTAACGGAAAAGCCCGAATAATCAAAATAGGTGAAGATTTAAATGCCGTTGCAGATTCTCTTACCGCATGCAAATTCATATTCTTTGCAGCGTCTCTCGAAGAATATGCCAAAATTTATACTGCAGTTACAGGGATCAAGACCTCCGGCCAGGATCTCTTTGAGGTGGGAGAACGGATCTGTTATAATGAACGAATGATGAATGCCGCCAACGGATTTACTGAAAAGGACGACGATCTTCCGGTCCGTTTTTTTACAACACCGGGTTATAAAGGCGACGGTATCAATATCAAGCCGATAGACAAAGAAGCATTTTTAGCTGCACGTTCCAACTATTATATCGCAAGAAAGTTGAATAAAAATGGCACACCGATTCCAAAAGTTGCTAGGGAATTAGGACTGGAGCCGATTTAGTTTCCATGCAGAAATGAATCAAATTTTTCGCATATACGAAAACAAACTTATAAAAAGTGGTCTTGTCGGCCCTGAACCACCGCTTCTGGGCTGTCTGGATGCACATCTTGAATGGAACAGGACAGACAGGAAACGTGTTGGCCTCGAAGATATCTTTAANNGAAACCAGAACCTTTCTCCATGATCTCCCGGTGTCGTTCCGGTTTTCAATGAATGCTGTTGCTTCAATCTTGAAACAGCGTAAAAGTGTTATTATTCCCGGACACGGTATTATCACTCACGGAACGTTGGGCCTCGAACAGGCTTATGTCACATTTTCCTCTGTATGTTTTGCCGGTTTCGTAAAATTTTTTTGCGATTTTCTTCTTCAGGCCAAGAAAGGACTTGTTGACACGAAACGCCGACAAGTGTTTGATCGGGTTATAAGAAATCTCGATCCACCGGTCTCGTTTAACGGTTCTTTGACAAAAGTCGTGCTAAACTCAAAAAAGCGTGTTTACGAAGCGATTCAGGAGGCAGGACGATTAACCGTAGAACATCGTTTGGTGGATTCGCATTTTGGAAACATCTCATTTCGTCATGGCCGAACCCTTTACATCAGCCAAACCGGAAGCAGTTTGGATGAACTTAAAGACGCCATTGATCCTTGTCCTCTGGATGGTTCCTCCTGTGTCCCTATAACCGCTTCCAGCGAACTACCGACACATTTGGAAATTGTGCAGCATACCGACAACAAAGCCATCCTTCACGGGCATCCCAAATTTTCAGTCATTTTGTCCATGGACTGCGACATAAAAGAGTGTATGTGCCGAGAAGAGTGTCATCTGTCATGTCCTCAAAAACGTTTTGTGTGTGGTATTCCGATTGTCTCCGGAGAAGTCGGTTCAGGACCGCATTCACTCTGCAACACTGTTCCTGAAGCAATCCGAGGACATCCGGGAGTCATTGTTTATGGTCATGGTCTGTTTACCACAGGAAAAAAGGATTTCAATCAGCCGTTTAAAAATCTTATTCAAATTGAAAATAATTGTCGTACAGAATATTTTAACAGAATCCGTTTATTGGAAAACGTTGGGATCTGTTGATAAATTATAACTTGGGTTCAAAAAATCCTCCATGTTATTCATCATAGAATGCTTCATCATTTCGACATTATTGCACCGTTTTACGATCGGGTAATTCACAAACTCGATTTGAAACGATTGATCAACTTGCTGAAGTTGCCGGCCAAAGGTCGAATGCTCGATGCCGGTGGGGGAACCGGCCGAGTATCGTCCCGTTTACGGACAATGATCGATGAGGTTGTGGTATGCGATTTGTCATTGTCGATGTTGAAACAAGCCAAACTCAAAGGCCGCTTATGGATGGCGCAATCTCACATCGAACAACTCCCTTTCCCCGATGAAAGTTTTGAACGGATTATGGTGATCGATGCGCTGCACCACTTTTGCGATCAGCGCCAATCGATTCAAGAATTGCTGCGCGTCCTCAAAACCGGAGGCCGTTTAGTCATAGAGGAGCCGAACATCGATAACTTCATCATAAAATGGGTTGCTTTGGCAGAAAAGTTGTTTCTGATGCGAAGTCATTTTTCTTCTTCTGATGAGATCGTCGCGATAATAAATGAGCAGGGATTTAATGCGTATGTTGATAAGAATGACCGCTTTTTTTTCTGGGTGGTTGTAGAAAAAAAATAATGCGGCAAAAAGAATCTTTTTTCTGATCCATGTTACAAATCATCCACCTCCCACCGCCGGAAAAATGCCGACCCGCTCACCGCCTTTTAAAACAGCTGCAAGGCCATGCTTAACCCCGTCAACAAAAACAAGTTTTACCTCATCTTCTGGAACACATAATTCTTCAAGAAGTGTTTTCACGGTTATTCCGGGTTTAATCGGATAGCTGTCCGAAGAAACAGGTGTAAATTTTTTCAAGGAGGCAAATAATTTTATCGTAATATGCGCCGCCATGTTATTCGCCAGTATCTTTAAATAATACAGATGAACCCTTGGGGAGTTTTTCTTCTAAATCCAAAAGTCTCAGCGGAATGGATGATCTTNNTAAACACGCCCCCCACTCCACCTCAGCTTAGCCTTTAGAACATCAAAATAGTCTTGGTCGGGCAAAGTGATCATATTAATGGGATAAGGGCCTTTTCGGATAATGATGGTATGTTTTTCATTAATCTCGAGGCCGGCCTGACCGTCGAATGTCAGCATGATATCTGATGATTTTTTTTCAAGTTTGATTTTTATACATGCAGAATCAGGGATGATTAGAGGTCGGTTGGTCAAAGTAAACGGACAAATTGGTGTTATGAGGATTCCGGGCACTGCCGGATGGATAACAGGGCCGCCTGCGGCGAGGGAATAAGCGGTTGAGCCGGTTGGCGTTGCAACAATCAGCCCATCTGCACTGAAGGTGGTCAGATAATGATCGTCGATATATGTTTCTATATGGGCAAGTCTGGCAAGTACGCCCTTGTTGATGACAATGTCATTCAACACGGTCTCACAGACAATTTCTTTCTCTTTTCGTATAACTTTTACAAGAAGGCGCATTCTGGATTCGGTAAGAAACTGATTGTTCAGCACAGACTCGGCAGCAGAAAAAAGGTCGTCTTCTACTGTTTCGGCAAGAAAACCAACTTCACCGAACTTGACACCCAAGATGGGTATGTTTTGATCTCCGATCCAGCGAACCGCACTTAAAAAAGTTCCATCACCGCCAAGCACGAAAACGCAAAACAGATCCGGTGGAGCAAAAGATTTGTCTCTGTCCAAAACTCTGCGTCTTGGCGGCAGATTTTCTTTACGGATAACCTCTATATTTTTCGACCGGAGCCAATGTATAAGTTCATCGGCTTTCCTTTCGGCCTCAACATCTTCTTTTACGACAATGCCTACTTTTTTTACAGTCAAAGATGATTCCCTTATTTTTGTTTTTGTTTTCCAATTCCCATTTATATATGAATTCGTTTTTATTAATGTTCTTCAACCATTAGATTTATTACTAATATCGTATCGGAACAGCAAGATTTATTTTAAAATAACGATTAATTATTCTTTTATCTTGACTCATCATTTTCATATTATTATATATTTTATATTTATAAGGTTCTTTGGATAACCTAAAAATTTACAAGGAGGAAACGATGATGAAGACCGATTTGGGAAAATTTTTTGTTATGGCAATCATTGGAATATCTATGATTTTTTTGTTTCCCGGGAATAGCCCTGCTGCCGAAACGATCAAACTGGGCGTCGCCGGTCCCCATAGCGGCGACCTTGCTTCATACGGATTACCGACCGTAAATGCAGCCGAACTCGTTGTTAAAGATATCAATGCAAAAGGCGGCGTGCTCGGGAAAAAAGTAGAACTGCTAATCGAAGATGATGTATGCAAGCCCGAAGTGGCCACGAATACGGCGACAAAACTCTTGTCTGAAAAAGTAGACGTCGTTTTAGGGCACATTTGTAGCGGTGCAACAAATGCAGCGCTGGGTATCTATAAAGATTCAAAGATCATTGCCATATCTCCTTCTGCAACCAACCCCGACCTTACGCAAAGCGGTAATTATCCGAACTTTTTCAGGACCATTGCATCAGACGATGCTCAGGCAAAACTTGAGGTTGATTTTGCCCTCAATACAATGAAGGCAAAAAAAATTGCCGTGCTTCATGATAAAGGTGACTACGGCAAAGGGCTGGCCGAATTCGCAAAGGGGTTCCTTGAAAAAGATAAAAGGGCAACCGTTGTTCTGTTTGAAGGGATCACACCCGGTGCTGTAGATTATTCAGCAATTGTTCAGAAAATAAAACGATCCGGAGCCGAAGCCGTCATATTCGGTGGGTATCATCCTGAAGCCTCAAAAATTGTTACCCAGATGCGCAAAAAAAAGATGAAAACCATCTTTATTTCTGATGATGGGGTTAAGGATGACACCTTTATCAAAGTCGCTAAACAATATGCCGAAGGTGTTTATGCCACAGGCCCCAAAGATGTGTCCAAAAATCCCATGGCCATTGCCGCCATTGAAGCCCACAAAAAGGCATACGGTAAAGATCCTGGAGCATTTTTCCTCAACGGCTATGCGGCAGCATTGGCTCTGCTAAATGCCATCGAAAAGGCCGGGTCAACCGGTTATGATGCTGTTGAAAAGGCCTTGAGGACCGAATATGTTGATACACCCTTAGGAAAAATCCGCTTTGATGAAAAGGGGGATGCAGAGGGTGTCGGATTCTCTATCTACCAGGTACAAAAAGGGAAATATGTCGAATTAAAATAAATGATTATTAAAAAGAAACACAGGGGACAGNNTTCAATAAACGATGGAATATTTTCTTGAGCTTTTACTTGGAGGGCTTACAAGAGGAAGCATATATGCTCTGATCGCCCTGGGATACACCATGGTTTACGGGATAATTGAGCTGATCAATTTCGCCCATGGTGAAATTTATATGATCGGTGCGTTTACCGCTCTGATTGTTGCCAGTGTTCTCACATTGCAGGGCTTGAATCATATCGCCATCCTGGTCATCGCATCCGTTGCTGCAGTTATCTACTCTTCGGCATACGGCTATACCGCCGAAAAACTTGCCTATAAGCCTTTGCGTCGGGCACCGCGGCTTTCCGCTCTCATCAGCGCCATAGGCGTATCTCTTTTTCTCCAAAATTATGTGCTCCTGGCACAAACTTCCGACTTTCTTCCATTTCCGAGCCTGATTCCGGAATTTAAATTTAATGAACCTTATGAACACATCATTAGTTCCCCGGAAATCGTTATCCTCATCACCACCACTGTGGTCATGATTTTACTGACTTTTTTGATCAAGTTTACGAAAATCGGCAAAGCCATGCGGGCAACAGCTCAGGATAGAAACATGGCCATGCTGGTGGGCGTGGATGTGGACAGGGTCATTTCCTTCACATTTATCGTCGGATCGGCAACCGCTGCCATAGGCGGTGTTTTGATTGCTTCCCATATCGGACAGATCAATTTTTATATCGGCTTTATCGCAGGCATAAAGGCTTTTGTCGCCGCAGTGCTTGGTGGTATCGGCAGCATACCGGGCGCCGTTCTCGGAAGTCTGGTTCTGGGTTGGACGGAAAGCTTTTTTACCGGCTATATTTCCAGTGATTATGAAGACGTTTTTGCTTTCCTATTTTTGGTGTTCATTCTTATTTTCAGACCGGCAGGTATTCTGGGACGTTCTGAAACAGACAAAGTATAATTGAAATCTAAATTGAAACTTTTTCAAGAAATAAAAAAATCTTTTCTAGTGTCTGCCTGGTTTATGTTTTTGACCTTTCCCATCATGGTCATCCGGGTCAATACCGTGGAAAACGTGGTGGAGTGGCGTTGGAACAATATGCTCTTGATCGGTATCGGCAGTTTTTTCTTAAGTTTTGTCTGGCGTTACTTTATAAAAAGACAGGATCAAGGAACGAAAAAAACTGACATCGGCGAAACTGAAAAAACACCTCTGATTCAACGCATATTAAAAGAACGCAAGATTTTCATTCCCACTTTAATCATTATATCCGTTTTTGCGCTGATTTTCCCTTTTATTTTCTCCTTATATCAAACCAATATCATGATCACAGGCCTGATATACGTCATGTTGGGGCTGGGACTCAACATTGTGGTCGGTCTTGCCGGCCTGCTCGATTTGGGGTATGTGGCTTTTTATGCAGTGGGCGCGTATTCGTATGCACTTTTGAATTACCACTTCGGCTTAGGATTTTGGGCGGTGCTTCCCATTGGCGCAGGC
>DNGT01000001.1 GCA_003486165.1 Desulfobacteraceae bacterium | reverse complement strand
TATTAAATCAAGGGGTTTAGCTTTTCTGCTAAATCCCCCTTTTTTTTGTGTGCCCATTTTGTGCCGTCAATCCATTTAACAGATTGACAGCCTTCCTTTTATGCTCTTGTGTTAAGTGAGCATATCTCAACGTCATGGTCATGGTTTTATGGCCTAACAGTTCCTGCACATCCTTTAACGAACCGCCCTTCATAAGCAGCTGGCTTGCAAACGTGTGTCTCAGGTCATGAAAACGAAAGTCGTTGATACCTGCTCTTTTCAAGGCTGATTTAAANNTTCAATGATTTGCCCATCATAAAGGAAAACATATTTTGACTTTAACCCGTTTTCTTTCCTGATGTTTTTAAAAAGAGCTTCAAGTGTATTATTAATAGGTATCTGACGCGGTTCTTTGGTTTTGGTTTCTTTGAGATAGATAAAACCGTTCCTGATCTGATCCCATTTCAAGTTCAATATTTCCCCTCGCCTCATACCTGTGTTTAAAGCGCATTCGATTATATTGCGCAGGTACTTCGGTAAACTGTTAAGAAGTCTGATAATTTCATCCTCTCTGAGAAATCTTAATCGTGTGTTGTTTTCCTTGAGCAAGAGAGACTTGCCTTTGCTGAATGGGCTTTGCTCGATCATGTCCCATTCAACTGCTTTTGTAAAGATATGATGCAGGCATGACATTTCCCTGTTAATTGTCGATTCCTTTCGGGCTTTCCCATAGAAGGTCGGTTTTTGTCTCAAGCGGTTTCTGTAAGTTTCAAGGTCTACATATCTAATATTGGCAAGCAACGTATGTTCCCCGAAATATTCCCTGAAATTTTCGCAGTACGACTTTTTGATAGGGTGTTGGAAATTCTCAGCATATTTTTCTGTCAAATCTTTTAATTTAGTCTTGAATTCTTTCTTGACATCTAAATACCGCTTTTCGGCAATCAGAGAAACTCTTTTCCCCAGCTCAGCTTCTGCGTCTTTCTTTTTCTTAAAAGCTAACCTAACCCTTTTCCCATGGGGGTCTCTGTAGTCGATCAGCCAAGACTTTTTCCTTTTTCTGACTTTTGCCATTTTGGCCTCCCTGGTTTTCGGACAGCCACTTTTTCAAGGTCTTTTTCTGCTATTAGCCAAACATGGCCATGCTTAATAGCTGGCAGGCGGCCCGCCTTTATTAACTCACGGACACGGCGGCCTGTTATGCCAAGTATATTTCCTGCCTGTTCTGAAGTGAGAAAATTCATGTCTTCAGTAGTTTACAGCTTTGAGAGTTGTTTTTATGCCAAGTAATTACAGGGTCGGTTTAAATAAATTATACCGTTTTCGGAATAGTTTATAAACTCCGGCAAAGGCTATCAAAAGACCAAGCATGGCCGCTGTGTCTTCAAAAAGTCCACAAAGACAGAAGGATCTTTTGCACGGTGAATCGCTTCGAGATAGCCCCATTTGCCTTTAGCTCGGCTTAACTCACGGAAGGCAAAAAACCATGCAGCGCCTTCAAATAGCATTGCAAGCCCCAGAACTATGTAGTTTACCAGAGGATTAGATATTGGCCTGGGGTGTTGCAAATGCAGGATTCCCTCATAGATTGAAATACCACCACCCAGTGCGAAGATAAGAATAGCAACAACGAAGCTCCAGAAGTAGATTTCTTTGCCATGACCGAACGGAAACGTATCGTCCGGCGGCTTTTTCGCCTGTTTTAAGCCATAAAGCAACAACATCTGATTCCCGGTATCAACTAAGGAATGGATTCCTTCAGAGAGCATGGCAGAACTCCCGGTGATAAGAGCAGCAGCAAACTTTGTAATGGAAATAAGAGTGTTACCCACGAGGGTAGCGATAATTACTTTTTTGGATCCTGAGGCCATTTTTATTAATCTTTTCGCTCGATGTTGGACTTTGATATTGGGTGTTAAACGTTCCTCGTCTTTAATCTTATCGGCAATTATAAACACTTCGTTATCTTGTCACGATCGGAAAAATAGTTCAACCGGAGATGCATGGAAATTGGTACAAAGTTGTGCCTGTCTCTGAAGGAATGTTGTACTGTAAAATAACAAAATAGCTCTATATCAAAATGGGGCTATCAACAGCGACCGTAGAAGTTTCAAAAGAGCGGGTGAGGGATACCCGTCCGGCGGCAAAGAATTTTCTTTCTGGAATGCCCGTATTGCGGTGTGCGTGCGGGAGCCAGCCAAACCGTCATCTGAGCCAGCATCAAAGCCAAGGTTGTTGAGGAGTTGCTGTATCTCCATGATCTCGTCGCGCATAAGCGGTTCATGTTCTGCATCCCGACCGTTCGCAATCTGCGGCAGGCCGATGATTCGATCTGCGAGATGGCCGACTGAGATTGCATAGTTGTTTGAACGATTCCAACGCAAGATGGTCCGAAAATTGTTGTAGACCAGAAAGGCCGGACCTTTATAGCCTTGTGGCAGCACGATGGAACCTTCCATATCCTCCTGCGGCAAAGCCTTACCATTACTACGCCGTACCCCAATCGACGCCCAGTCCTTAAGCGACTTTTTCCTGTCCATCGTGGCAAGGGTTAGGTCAAAGTTCTCAGGGAGACGCACCTCGCGGCCCCAGATTTCGCCCGTCCGCCAGCCCATGTTAGAGAGAAAATTGGCGGCGGAGGAGAAAGCATCTGGTAGGCTACCCCAGATGTCCTTGCGTCCGTCGCCGGTAAAATCCACGGCGTATTTGGTGAATGTGGAGGGGATGAACTGCATCTGTCCCATTGCTCCGGCCCAGGAGCCCGTCATCGCATCCGGCGTGATGTGACNNCCAGAATGCGATGAGATAGCGCGGAGGTATGCCATATTCAGCACAGATCTTGTTCAGCAAGTCGCGATGTTTTGCCAGCAGCGCACGACCGCGTATTATCCGGTCGTCTGTTACGCGTCGTCGGAGGTAAGCCCAGAAGGTCTGTGTGAACTCCGGCTGCCGTCGGTCAAGTTCGATCACATGCTTTACTGGCAGAATATCGCTCAGCGCCGCATCCAAAGTCGCATCGGAAATTCCTTTGTCGCGCGCCTCTGCACGCAGTGCCGCAAGCCAATCCTGGAAATCCTGGTCGGAAAGCGCCTCATTTGCCGTAGTTCTATCTGGCTCTTTAATAGCCTGTGCGCTATCCTGCCATGCGGCAATTAACAAAACCAAACCAATTACCACTACCGATAAAAATCCCTTCCACCTCGTTGCGCTTCGCAAATTCATTCAAGCCTCTTACTCGCCACGTATTCGGTTGTTGTTATAATGCAAACGGTTGATCAGTATAATAGCGTGAATGAAAAATAAAGCTGAAAATGTCGCTTCAAGACGGGTTGATGCGGGATTGAGGGGACATTCTTTGTTGACTTCTAAGCTATACATTTCGGCTGCGCATTTCAGATATCTTTTCATAGTCTCAGAATATCAGCCTTCTGCTAACATTACGATAAGTCACAAACATCAAAGGTTTTTGATCTGGATGATACTTTTACCTCTGAATGACTATCTGAATATTCATCAGGGTGAAAAATAGATCGGATCAACATTATACAATATATAGTGTATAGGAAATGACCAGGTTTTCATAAAAATATTGAAGCTGAGTAATAGATAGGTTTTGAGTATCACATAAATTTGGGATCATTAGATATCTGACCTTTTTGCAAGATATCTCAAGTTTTGACAAGTTAGATTTTTATTAGGTATTCTCAATAGAGCACAGAAATTGGCAGACTTGAGATAACGAATGAACATCTCAGGTATATACGAATGTTTTAAGCTTTGATCGATAGCAGAAATCATATTAGGATCAAAATCATACTTAGGCTCGTTCAAATCCCAAACAATTAGTTTGTCATATATCTGGATATTTTAAACATCTGCTGGTTAAGATAAAACCTTGACCCATTATCGCTTATTATATTAAGATTAATTTTGTTGGTCTGTATCTTCTGAACCACACAGATTTGAACCTGATTTCATTCGCCTATTCAATCAACTTATATTATTTAAATTCTGCCTAAGGCTATTCTCAATTAGCAATTCGGAGTTCTAATGTAATCTCTATAAAAAAAGTTCTAATTCTAAACTTTTAAAAAAGGGGCATAATAATGAAATGCCCGAAGTGTCTATCTGAGAACCGTGAAGGGGCCAAATTTTGTAATGAATGCGGTCATAAATTAGAACTCGCCTGTCCAAAATGTAGAAATTTAAACCGTCCGGGGAGCAAATTTTGTGATGAGTGTGGTCACGAACTCTCCAAACCATTTAAGCCTAAGGAATCCCCTGAGCCCTCGAAATCTATTCAGGAACTTTCCAAGACGCCTGAATCTCTCCCTTTAATCGAAGGGGAACGTCGCCAAGCTACCATCGTTTTCTCCGATCTTTCCGGTTACACAGCAATGAACGAAAAACTAGACCCCGAGGAAGTGGAAAGAATCATGAGCCGCATCAAAAAAGAATCGGTGCGCATCGTGGAAAGTTATGGAGGAATCGTCAATCAGTTTGTCGGGGATGAGATTTTGGCTCTGTTTGGAATTCCCACGGGTTATGAAGATGATCCCATACGTGCTGTCAAGGCTGCTATGGAGTTGCATAAGATGGTCCGACAGATTAGTCCAGGAATAGAGAATCGCATTGGAAAACCACTCACGATGCACACGGGGATCAACTCCGGATTGATTGTAACAAACCTTCGAGATGACCGAGACGGTTTATATGGCATCACCGGAGAAACGGTAAACACTGGAGCAAGGCTGAAGTCACAGGCAGAATCAGACGCCATCCTGGTTAGCCCGGAGACAAATAAATTGATTTCACCCTACTTCAAGACGGTAGCACTTGAAGAGATCAGGTTGAAAGGAAAAACCAAACCAATTACACCATATCGAGTCATGGGTGAGTCGAAGATTCAAACCCGATTTGAAGCAGCTGAGCAGAAAGGTTTTACGACGTACACCGGACGAGAAAAGGAATTAGCTATTCTCCATGATTGCCTTGAAAATGCAGTCCGGAGAGAAGGTCAATTTGTAACAGTGATGGGTGAAGAAGGGATAGGAAAGAGCCGATTGCATTATGAGTTCCGGCACAAGCTGGACCGTGATAAGGTTACTGTTCTACAAGGAAGATGTCAACCCTATGGGCGCAATATCCCTTATTTCCCTTTTATTGATGCTTTGCGGCGGGGGCTTCATCTGAGAGAAGAAGACAGTCCAGCTGATTTGTTGGAAAAAGCCGTTACTAACATCAGGGCCATTGATCCCTCGTTAGAGCAGTTTATCCCACTTTATCTTCACTTGTTGTCCATCCCGAGCTATTATTCCCTCCCCGAACATTTGCATGGGAAGGAACTTCGGAAAGCTATGGAACAAGCTTTGGCCGTAATGATTACCCT
>DNGT01000396.1 GCA_003486165.1 Desulfobacteraceae bacterium | reverse complement strand
GAGACCGGTAGAAATAACAAAGGGTATCTATGATGTTGGCGTTATTGATTGGAACATAAGGGATTTTCACGGATATTCGACTTATCGAGGCACCAGTTATAACGCATTTTTAATTGTCGATGAAAAAATCGCACTCATCGACACCGTCAAGAAGAATTTTGCGGATCAACTCATCGATAATATATCGAAAATAATCGATCCGAAAAAAATTGACTATGTCATTAGCAATCATACGGAAATGGACCATTCCGGCGCTTTGCCACGGGTGATGCACAGGGTCGGTGAAGACAAGCCCCTATACTGTTCAAAAATGGGCGCTAATAATCTGGCCCGACACTTTCCTCAAAGGTGGGATTATCATGCGGTTGGCACGGGCAAAGAGTTGAGTTTGGGAAACCGGACCCTGACATTTCTCGAAACACGCATGCTTCATTGGCCGGACAGTATGTTTACCTACTTAAAGGAAGATAAAATTCTCTTTTCCAGTGACGGTTTCGGACAGCATTATGCAGGGCATGAAAGATTCGATGATCAGATCGGGGAAGATATCATGCTTCATGCAAAAAAGTACTATGCCAATATTTTGCTTCTGTATTCNNCAGGAGCAAGAGAAAAAAGCGGTCGTGGTCTACGACACCATGTGGCATAGTACCCAAGCCATGGCCGATGAGATTGCGGCGGGAATCGCCAATGAGGGTGTATCGGTAAGACCGATACATATTCGAAGTTCCCATCGCAGTGAGATTATGACGGAAGTCCTTGATGCTGCAGCCGTCGTTGTGGGATCGCCTACACTTAACAACCAGTTGTTTCCCACAGTCAGTGATTTTCTGGTTTATATGAAAGGGCTCAAGCCTTTAAACAAAATCGGCGCCGCCTTTGGTTCTTACGGGTGGAGCGGTGAAGCGGTCAAGCTGATCAATAAAGAACTCGAAGCCATGAACTTCGACGTCATCGATCCTGGTATCAGAATTCAATATGTTCCGGAAAAGAAGGGGTTGGAGGCCTGTTTTGAACTGGGTAAAAAAGTGGGACAGGCAATCAATGAAAAAATATGAAAGTACCGGCTGTTGATCTAAGTCGATGCAGTGTGTGCGGGGCTTGTATTGAGGTCTGCCCTTTGGTTTTCAGGATGAACGAAGCCGGATATATTGAGGTGATCGAGCTGCCCTCTTATCCAGAGACGGAAGTCAATGAGGCAATAAAATACTGCCCTGAAGATTGTATATTCTGGGAAGATGAAAAATAACCGATGACATAGGTGGAATCGACCTGCGAGAACAAAAACTTCACACGGCAGACAAATGGGAAACCGGCACCTCAAGAAAAAGTTTCTGGCGCTTCTCAGAAATGAAGAATTTGAAAAGAGCCTTGAAGAGATCTGCCTCATACCGGTCCGAAGGGTCGTTAATCCGCTTTTTTCCTTTTTCTACCATACGGACGAATTGGTCAAATGGCGTGCAATTACGGCAATGGGTGTCGTAGTTGCGCGCCTTGCCCATGAAGATTTTGAGTCTGCCCGCATCGTCATGCGGCGGCTGATGTGGAATTTAAACGACGAATCTGGAGGGATCGGCTGGGGCTCTCCGGAAGCCATGGGAGAAATCATGGCCCGTCATGACAGACTGGCCAAAGAGTACGCCTGTATCCTGGTATCCTACATTAATGAGGCAGGTAACTTTCTCGAACACGAGATGCTGCAACGGGGAGTGCTCTGGGGATTGGGCAGACTTGCCCATGCGCGTTCTGAACTTGTTCGGGATGCAGCAGCTTATCTTCCTTTGTTTATGCGATCAAAAGATGCTGTCCATCGTGGACTTGCAGCCTGGGTGGCTGGGGCGATACCTTCAGAGATGACAGAATCCTTGCTCAAACATCTGGTTACCGATGAAGCAAGAATAAATATCTTTATCAACATGAACCTGGTGGAGCGTACCGTGGGTCAACTGGCTGTTGAGGCGCTTTCTCGAAATGTTTCTTGAAAAATTTTCATCATTGATCCGGCTATTGAGTTCCGCTGACAAATACAGCTGATGAATTGTTATGTTTCCCATTCGCGACACAATACCTTCCAAAAATTATCCGGTAGTAAACAATACAATTATCGGGATCAACATTATTCTTTTTCTGTTCGAGATGTCCCAAGGGGCCAATTTAGACCGCTTCGTTTATATTTACGGCCTGGTTCCCGCCAGATATTCGATGCCGCAGATTTCATCTTATTTTACCACCGGTCAGCAGCTTCTGTCTTGGCTTTCTTTCATGTTTCTTCATGGCGGGTTCTGGCATCTTCTGGGCAACATGTGGTTTCTTTACATCTTTGGCGATAACGTCGAAGATCGTCTGGGACCTTTTCGGTACCTTGTTTTTTATCTGCTGTGCGGAATTACATCGGGTCTTTCCCATCTTCTTTTCAATCTTCATTCCAATATGCCCACCATCGGGGCCAGCGGAGCCATTGCAGGTGTCATGGGGGCTTATTTGATTCTTCATCCCAATTCCAAAATATTAACCCTGATTCCCATTATCTTTATTCCCTGGTTTATTGAAATCCCGGCGTTTTTCTTTCTGGGTTTTTGGTTTATTCTTCAATTTCTAAGTGCAGCAGGCAGCCATGGCAATATCGGTGGAATTGCATGGTGGGCCCATATCGGTGGGTTTGTTTTTGGAATCGTTTTTTTAAAGATTTTTCTTATGTTACCCGAAACCGGGGTCAGCAGTAAAATGCGCCGTGTCACTGCTAAAAGAAAAACCCACCGGCTTCAGGTGGTTCGGCCCGGTGGTCTCGGAAACGATCCCCACCTTTATGGAACCATTGACATTACGTCATTCGAGGCGCTTGTAGGAACACAAAAACTGATCAATATCCCAAAAGGATTCCAAAAACGGATTGTTAGAGTGATTGTCCCTCCCGGCGTGAAAGAAGGGAGCAAACTGCGTTTGAAAGGTTTGGGTAAAACAGNNCGATCAATTGGACACTAACTAAAATGAATGAAGATACCAAAAGAAAACCTTGTCTCCAAAGAAAATATATGACATTGCACCAATGGAAAGAAATGGACCGAATGGAATGGCAAATTTCAGATTTTTCCCCTTTAGCAACATCACTATTATTCCCACAAAAGTCCCTGTCAGCGATGCGGCAAAAATGGTAAAAATAACCCCTTTCCAGCCGATAAAGGTTCCAATCATCCCCAGAAGTTTGATGTCCCCACCNNCAAAGTATACGACACCTTCCAAAGTCAGACCAAACATGAAAAGAATAGCGATGGCAAGAATTCCGGCCATCAACTCAACCAAAGGATAACGAAGCGAAATGGATGCCTTGCAGTTCCGGCACCGCCCTTTAAGCCATAAATAGCTAAATACAGGAATGTTGTCATAAAATTGTATGGCACTGTTGCACTGCGGGCAGAATGAGCGGGAAGGATTTATAATCGACATCGAAGACGGCAGTCGATGGATGCAGACATTTAAAAAACTTCCGATGCACATGCCGAACATGAAAACCAGGCCGACGATCAAAACGTTAATCATGTTTTATAAGATGTCCTCTTGAATTTATCACAGGATAATAGTAAATGAACATATTCAGGAGTCGGGATGTTTTTATTTGTCGGATTGCTCGATGGCGCATGTTTTTTTTNNTAACTTTTAAATGATGTATTAATACATATGGGGGAAAGGGGTAAATGCTATGAGTATGAATGTGGTGGAAAGGATAGATAATTTAGTCAAAGTCAGGCATGTACTTGCAAGTGTTTTTGATAAAAGGGGTTTGGAAGCGTTCATACCGGAACTTATACGAATAAATCCTGAGATAAAGATTTTTTCAACCGGCGGCACGTACAAAAAAATCAAAGAAATTCTAAAAGACACGGCGGATTCCTGCCTGACACAGGTTTCGGATTACACGGGTCAGCCGGAGACTCAGGGTGGTCTTGTGAAGACTCTGGATTTTAAAATATATCTCGGACTGCTCACCGAAACCTACAATGATGCCCACAATGATGACATCCAGCGAACAGGTTCTGTTCACATTGATATGACCCTTTGTAATTTATATCCTTTTAAAGATACCATTTCAAAAGAAGGCGTGACGGTTGAAATGGCTCGCGGCAATATAGATATTGGCGGGCCGTGCATGATAAGAGCCTCTGCAAAAAATTATATAAGGGTTGCATCGGTGGTCGATCCATCGGACTATACGGCGATTTTATCAGAAATGAGATCGAATAACGGCTCTATATCGTTGGGACTTCGCTACCATCTTGCCCAAAAGGCATTTGACCACACGGCTGTCTATGACCGGACCATCGCAGACTTTATGGGTTCCAGGACAATTGATGAAATGGCTGCGTGTTACACCTTTTAAAATAAAATTTTACGAAAATATTAATATTCTTCAAAAAAAGGAGAAAAAAATGGCTGAAGATTTAAAGAAAATGTATCGGACGATAATGGACGATCACTTTCCACCTGAGATGGAGATTAGTTTCGTGGATCAGGATAAAAGACAAACCCTTTTTTATGAAAAAGTGGCCTGGACCATCGATAACATTCAAAAAGGGCTTAGATACGGTGAAAACCCGGGTCAGGAAGCCGCACTTTACAAACTGATCAATGGAAATCTGGTTTTAGGAGGAACCGAGTCGATTCAGCCAGGACAGCATCTGGCTTCAGACATCGAGCTTTTGCAATCCGGCAAGCATCCGGGCAAAACCAACCTGACCGATGCAGACAATTCTTTGAACATTTTAAGATATTTTGTGGATAAACCCACCGTTGTCATTGTCAAGCACAACAATCCCTGTGGTGTTGCCCGATCTGATACCTTGGTCGATGCGTATCTAAAGGCAAACATGGCAGACAGGGTGGCGGCATTTGGAGGATGTATCGCCGTAAACAGGGCGGTTGATCGAGCGACGGCGGAAGCCATCACCGAACAATACGCTGAAGTTGTTGTTGCACCCGATTTTGAAGCCGGGGTAATGGACATTTTTTCAAAGAAAAAAAACCTCAGGGTGATACGTATTGGTAATATCAACCGGCTGCAAAACTTTGTGGGACAAAGATGCGTGGAATTCAAGAGCCTGATTGACGGTGGTGTCATCGCCCAGTGGTCTTTTGTGCCGGCAGCCCGGACAAAGGCAGATCTAAAACTTGCAGCATGCGAATATAAGGGCAAGCAGTATCAGGTCAACCGTGAACCCAACGAACAGGAATACAAAGACCTGCTGTTTGGGTGGCTTGTGGAATCCGGTATTACCTCCAATTCCGTCATTTATGTCAAAGACGAAGTTACCGTCGGCATCGGCACCGGTGAACAAGACCGGGTGGGTGTTGCCGAAATTGCAAGGGACAAGGCCTATCGAAAGCTGGCGGACCGTTACTGCTTCGAAATGCATAATATCCCCTATAATGATTTGAAAGACGAGGATAAAAGAGCGGAAATTAATGCTAAAGTGGCCGATGAAAAAGGGGGACTGATTGGCTCCGCAATGGTCAGTGACGCTTTTTTCCCTTTTAGAGACGGTATTGATGTCGGCTTGAAAGAGGGGGTTACTTCCGTGATTCATCCGGGTGGATCTGAAAATGACTATCAGTCTATCGAGGCCTGTAACGAGGTGGGTGCCACAATGGTTTATACCGGGCAGAGAAGTTTCAAACACTAATTTGTTTCCATCAATAAATGGCTTTTTTTAGCAATCTCGGCGTCAATCTGCGGGATTCCTTGTGCGATGTACTAAAGTACGTCTCCTCGCAATCCCTTGATTTCCTTGATCTTGCTCAAAAAATTTATTTCCGGATTGGAAACATAATAATGCCTAAAATTTATTCGTGGATGGGTACTTAGATTGTTTTTGAGATAGGTTCTATAAAAGAGAATTTGATGAAAAGATTCGAGGTTAAACTCCATGGGAAGAATTTCCTCTTCAATCTTGACGGTGAACTCAAGAAGTTTGGGTTTTATGCAACGAAATTTGTAACGGCAGAGAACCCACAAGAGGCTGAAAAAATTGCTATCATCTTAATTCGCCAAAATCCTAATTTAAGGGATGCCGTATTAAATGAAAATGCTGATCGTCCGACAATTAATTTGGAAGAAATAAAGGAGGTTAACTTTCTAAAATTCTTTGCCAAAAAATCAACAACAGGTTTCACGTTTTACTCCGAAGATGAGGAATAGAACCCTTCTATTTTTTATTCTCAGAAGGATGCATTTCTTAAATTCCAATCTTCAACGATTTACATCCTATATCTTTCTTTATTTAACCCCAATTAAAACGAAATTTATCCTCTTCAACCCTGAACCCTATTTTTTATAACTGCGCAAACTATTCCATTTATGACTGCAAAACCGGCGGAAGGTCCAGTAATTTTGGAGCAGGTGAATAGAATCTCCAAAGAATAATATGACAGTGATGGTTTTTCTTGGTATAATTTAAAAGTTCAATTTTTCTCCCAAAGGGATGCAGAAATCCGTTTACCGCTTACATACGACATCAGCATTTTTTTTAATAATGATCCTTCTGTTAATGCTTGGCTACCTGTTTGTTGACTGAGGAAGTATTCAATGAAAAGTTTAATTATCACATTCGTAATCGCCTTTCTAGTTTTTGAGTTTGTCGAGCATGTTGTGTTTCCATTCATTTGGTTTATTAAAGACCGAAAGAAAAAATCTAATTACGGTGTGACAGGTATGATTGGAAAAGTCGTTGAAATAAAAAGATGGGATAAAACCGAAGGCCAAGTTTTGATCAACGGAGAGCTTTGGAATGCTGTTTGTGAGGTTCCATTACCAGTTTGTGGTAAAGCAGTAATCCAGGATGTTGAAGGGCTTACACTGAAGCTAAAACCTTATGAAGACGAATTGATTAATAAATAGTTGTGTTTATAGCAAAAAAATTGCTTTGTTGGTGGTTTTCAGATCAAAATTGTCGCAAAGAAAACGAGTTAAATCCTTCATTTGATATGGCCTCGCCGCCGTTATGATCATTTTGACATTATCTCCTGAATACTGCCAAAATTCCGTATCCAGGGTTTAAGCGGAGCAAAACGAGCAGCGGCCTTTTCCGCATCTGCCCGGTTGGCAAAGCTGCCGTAGATGGCGACATAGAGATTCCGTCCTTTTTGTTTTTTTCGATAATAGGCAAAGGTGCCGCCTTGGGATTGTTTCTTTATAAACTCTTTTATCGCCGGCTCATCGCTCATCGCCACCAGCTGTAAAGTAAAGTGTCCGGGATTTCGGCCTCTGATCCACCCGACATTTTCAATACGCTGTGATTTTTTGGCTGTTGTGACTTGTTTTGAACCGGATTGCTTCCGGCCCTGGTTTATTGGAAGCGCAACCGTCATTGAACTGGAGGCCTTACCGCCCAAACATTGCGCCACGGCTAATTCTTGACCCTGGTGGACCTGCTGATATTTTTCCCAAAAGGCAGTGTCGATTTTTTTGTGTGCGTCCGGGACGTCTTTTTGGCGGTAACGGCTCACCTGAGAAGGCCCGCCATTGTATGCAGAATAAGCGGCGCGGGCCAGATTAGATAAATCGCCTCCATGTTTATGCTCTTGCTGTTTCAACGCGTAATTGACCATGAATTTAAACAGGATTTCGCTTCCTGCACGTGCGTTATAGGTGATGTCCCATCTCAACTTGGAGGGAGAGTAAAAACCGCGCCATACTTTTTCATTGATCTGTAACATTCCGATATCGCCTGACGCGGAAATGAGGGGAACAACTTTGCGGTTTTGTAAGATGTATTGACGCCAGCAGCTTTCTTGCCATGCAGTGGTAAGCATCAGTTTGCGGTAAATACGGGCGTACTCCTGAGCGATTGATGACGAACGAATTCGAGCATCCGCCTCATCCAGCAATAAATTTCGAATTTCAAGCAGATAAGCCTTCAGGTCGGCAACAGTGGGTATCCAGCGATTCAGATGATCCCTGGGGTTTGCAGCATAGACCGGACGGATCAATTGGAAGTTAAAAATAGTTGTTTTTTTTTGCTGGGTGATGTCATCAGACATTCCGAAATCAAACAGCTGTTGCAGTACCGGATCGAATTCATTCAGATATTTCAGCGGATCGATGGATGGATCGTCATTTAGAAGACGTGCCAGACGTCTCAGACCGTCAGTGGATATATCCAGCCCCATTGCAGGCCCCAAACGATCCAGTGCATTGAGTGCGTCAGCCGCTGTTATGAACGACAAAAAAGGCAGCAGATTCTGTTCCGGCGAATGAACNNATGACAAACGTCAAAAAAGCATCCCAGCTTCGATACCGTTCTTCCAGCTGCTGCATTTCTTGTTCACTAAGAGTAGGCTCCGGCCCGGCTTTGGCAACAGTTTCGACATCAATTTGCAGCCGGACGTCCAGCCCGTCAGGCCGGACCACAAGGTGACTGATGCGCAGGCTGTCAATCATTCCTGTTAGGCGATCTGCCGGATAATGGGGCAAAAAGTAAGGAAGCAGGGCTTTGAGGGAATCGGTTTCAGGTTTCAGATCCAGCCTGTAACGGCTTAACAAAAGGTGCAGTTGTTCTTTCACTCCCTGAAGGATGAGACTATCCTTAACCAGCCTGCCCTGTTGATCGTAAAGTCGGGCGTCCTCCACTCTAAACTCTACGGACAATGGTTGACCGCTTACTACATCAGGTTTGCCGATAACGGTCGTGCGGCCGGTCCAGCGGATAATGACATTACAGGCTCCGGTTGTGAGGTCGCCGATTGTTGCGAGAATCTTCGCATCCGCTCGTAGCAACTCTCCATCTGCTGACAGACGGGGTTCCGAAAAGGTAATACTTGTGCAACCGTCGTCATCCAATAAATATTTTGTACTGTTATTCGGTCCTTTAAACGTATCCTGCATCATAAGAAGCTGCAATTGCTGGTAGTCAAGAAAGACTGGGATGGTGATCGTTTCAGCCCGCACTGCGATTGGTTTGACGATCAGTGCCATAATCATAATGGCATACAGGATACTTGTCAGACGAGAAAGCATAGGAATTCCTTATACCAAAATACTTCACCTATCGGGTTTGTTGACATAATTTTAATGTTTTTAAAAAAATCAGTGTCTTAAGCTTTTGTTGTTTTTGTGGGGGTGTTGACACAGATATTTAGGTTGTCAAATATCAAGAATAGAAGCGAAGGGTCAAATGAAAAAATGGATTATGGCTGTTTTGAGAGATCTTATATTAAGGACTGGCTATTGTAATATGAAATCCAAAGCATTTTAGAATTAGGCCTGACCGGGTTCAATTGGTTGTGATATCATACTCCGAAAATTGAACAGTCAAGGGATGAATTGACCCGGATTACGTTTTTGTCAAATTAAGTTTGGGCCGGGACATATAACCAGAATCCATATAACATTTTGTGGGAAATCGTTGGGTCAAAGACACGTCTATTGGGCAAAAAAAATCCTGTGGCACGAACGTGCGCACAGGATTTTTAAAAAAATGCTAAAAGGATTTATTTTTTGTCGTCGTCTTTGACCTCTTCGAAATCGGCATCCACCACATCCTCATCGGGCGTGGATGAATCGGCCTGTTCCTGACCCTCTGATCCGGCCTGCTGCTGGGCGTCTTTTTGTGAAGCTTGCTGGTACATGGCTTCGGCCAGTTTATGAGACGCCTGAGTCAATTCCTCGCTCAATCGTTTGATTTCTTCAGAGTCATTTCCTTCCATGGCTTTTTTAAGCGGTTCAATGGCGGCTTCGACCTTGCTCTTGGTTTTGGCATCAACTTTGTCGCCAAGATCTTTGATCGATTTTTCTGTGGAATAGATCAGTGCGTCAGCATGGTTGCGGGCGTCGACCAATTCCCTCTTTTTTTTGTCCTCTTCAGCATGAAGTTCGGCATCTTTTATTAGCTTGTCGATTTCTTCTTTGGATAACCCGCTTGAAGCTGTAATTTGTATAGATTGTTCTTTAGCGGTGGCCATATCTTTGGCAGACACATTGACAATGCCATTGGCGTCTATGTCGAACGTGACTTCAATTTGCGGTACACCTCTGGGTGCAGGTGGTATTCCAACAAGTTCAAAGCGACCTAATGTCTTGTTTCCGGCGGCCATTTCCCGCTCGCCCTGTAAAACGTGAATGGAAACGGCCGGCTGGTTGTCTGCTGCCGTTGAAAAAATCTGACTCTTCTTTGTCGGAATGGTTGTATTTTTTTCGATAAGCCGGGTCATGACCCCACCCAATGTTTCAATCCCCAACGAGAGGGGGGTTACGTCAAGAAGAAGCACATCTTTGACGTCTCCCTTCAAAACACCGCCCTGAATAGCAGCGCCAATAGCCACAACCTCGTCGGGATTAACACCTTTGTGAGGTTCTTTGCCAAAGAGTTTTTTGACGCGTTCCTGAACCGCCGGCATACGTGTCATGCCACCCACAAGAATCACCTCGTCAATATTTTTGGGTGTCAGGCCTGCATCTTTAAGCGCTGTTCGGCAAGGTTGTTCAAGCTTGTCAAGGAGATCGCTGACAAGGCCTTCGAGTTTGGCTCGGGTTATCTTTATATTAAGGTGTTTGGGACCTGAAGCATCGGCGGTTATAAATGGAAGATTAACATCTGTTTCCATGGATGTCGAGAGTTCCATTTTTGCTTTTTCAGCAGCCTCTTTAAGCCGCTGCAAAGCCATTTTGTCATTCCGTATATCAATTCCCTGATCTTTTCTGAATTCAGTTGCAAGGTAATCGATAAGCCGGAGGTCGAAGTCTTCACCGCCAAGGTGGGTATCGCCATTTGTGGCCTTAACCTCAAAAACGCCTTCACCGATTTCAAGAATGGATATGTCAAAGGTACCGCCTCCTAAGTCAAATACTGCTATTTTTTCTTCCTTTTTTTTATCCATCCCATAAGCCAGAGATGCGGCGGTGGGTTCATTGATAATCCGGAGTACGTTGAGTCCGGCAATTTTCCCGGCGTCTTTGGTCGCCTGTCGCTGACTGTCATTAAAATAGGCAGGCACTGTAATTACTGCGTCTGTCACTTTTTCGCCGAGGTATTCTTCGGCGGTATGCTTGATGTTGGCCAGAATAAAGGATGATATTTCTGCCGGACTGTTCAATTTGCCCCTCAAGTTTATGCGCACATCACCATTTTTAGCCTGTTCAATCTTGTAAGGAAGTATTTTGATATCATCCTGAACTTCTTTTGATGCATACCGTCGTCCGATAAGTCTTTTTACTGCAAAGATCGTATTCTCAGGATTGGTAATGGCCTGCCGTTTTGCAATTTGACCCACCAATCTTTCCCCATTTTCTGAAACAGCAACTATGGAAGGTGTTGTGCGCCCACCTTCGGGATTTGTAATGACTTTAGCTTCGCTGCCTTCCATGACCGCCACACAGGAATTTGTGGTGCCCAAATCGATTCCAATGACTTTACCCATTTGTTTTCCTCCTAACATTTACGATAGTCTTTTTTATATATTTTCTTTTATTCTATTTGATCTTTGTTTTTCTGATTTTCAGGTTTTTTGGAGACGACAACCATGGCAGGTCTAAGAAGCCTGTCGTGAATCATATATCCTTTTTGTAGCTCTTTATAAACAGTGTTTTCAGGAAACTTATCCGTCTCTTCCTGCATCACTGCCTGATGTAAACTCGGGTCAAAAGTATTTCCTATGGACTCGAATCGTTTTACACTGAATTGTTCAAAAATTTTGAGTATTTCTTTGAGGGTCATATTGACCCCCTCCACCATTGAGCTGTCAACGTGTTTGTCATTACTTGAAGATTCGATGGCCCGATCCATGCTATCGACCACCGGAAGCATGGCCTTTGCAAAGCTTTCATTGGCAAATTTTCTGAAATCATTCATTTCGCGTGCNNTTCTTGAGAGATTCTACCTTTTCTTCCATTTCTTTGAGGGGATCTAAGGGTTTAGGGGTATCGTCTTCATTCAGATCTTTTTTATTGTTAGTCGTATCTTCGTTGTTGGTTTCTTTAACATCCGTATGAATTTTGACTTGCTTTTTTTTCCCCATCAGCGTTGTTATCTCCTGATTTTTTTTGAATATTCACTACTTGGCTGTTAAAATTTTGAATCAATATCAAAACATCGCTAAAAAAATAAGACTGTCTGGAATATTGTCAAGCTGGAAATAGGAATTTTATATTATAGGTTCAGGAATTTAGAGAATAGAAGGAGATTGTGAAAAATTAAGGGAAAAGTCGGTTGTGCACCCCCTCTCGAATCCTTACTGAAATATAACAAGCCAAAAAATTGACCGGGATCAATCCACGACACAGACTGCATTACTTATCGCTGCTTCCTTCCGGACCTGACGAGGTTCGTAACCGCCTGTTGCGCGGCGGCCGATCAGATTGGCCTATAGGCTTCCAGGTTCAAACCCTTAAGAGGGAATTCAGCCCCGCATGAAGCGGATTTCGGGAAAAGGGCACCGCTAGCTCCCCGCCTAGCACAACCGTTATCATGAATATAATCGATAAAAAATTTTTTCAAGGTAAAAAAAGACACCTTTTTTGAAAGTACCATAGGCGATTTAACTTTATGGATAAAACCTCCTGTTAAAACAGAGACCTTAATTAATGGTCCGGGCAGTTTCTTTCATTACGAGCCTTTATTCACGAGTTCTTTCAGCAAAAATTTAATTATACATGAAGCGGTAGTGTTTTCAAAAAGACAAAGTGTTACAATTTACATATAAACATGGGTGCAAAACTTGAGTTATAAGACGCGATGTCGGTGTTTTTTATTGACAACCACTGACCACTATATCATAATTTAAATGGATATTATATATATAACTCTCTGAAATATAACATAAAATATGGATTCGGAATTTTTATTCCATATGGAATGTTTTTCCTTTCTGCCGGTCGAAGATGCCGCTTTGTCGAAGATCCNNCAGCTTATGGAATGCTAAAACCGAAAGATTCGGTTGTTATTGGTGTGTCCGGAGGACCTGATTCAGTTGCTTTGCTTCATGTACTCTTCTTAATTGCGCCCCGTTTTTCAATCAAACTGGGTGTTGCCCATTTAAATCACTGCCTCCGCCGGAATGATTCGGATAAAGATGCTCAGTTTGTTGAAGTTCTGGCCAAAAAGTATGATTTGCCCTGTTATACCCATAAAAAGGATGTTCGAAAATATCGGATCGAAAACAAACTTTCTATAGAAGAAGCTGCCAGGCGTGTTCGTTATACCTTTTTAAATGATATTGCGAATACAATGCAGTACAACAAAATTGCGGTTGGGCATCATTCTGATGACAATGCGGAACTTATTTTGATGAACCTTTTTCGAGGAAGTGGAACCCAGGGTCTTTCAGGCATACCTCCCCTAAGGGACCATAAGATTATCCGCCCGTTGATAAAGTTAAATCGATCAGAAATAATGGATTTTTTAAGTCGAAACAAATTAGAATATGTTTCTGACACCTCTAACATGGATACAAAGTACTTTAGGAACAAAGTCCGCCATGATTTAATTCCCTTGTTAAAAACAGCGTACAATCCAAAAATATCTGAAACACTAAACCGGCTTTCGTATATTATAAGATCCGAAGAAGAATGGATTGACGATGTTGTTCATCCTTTTTATGAAAAAACCGTACTAGATGTTCAGGAAAATTACATTAGCCTATCTGTTTCGATGCTTAATCAATACCATCCTGCACTGCAAAGGCGAATCATAAGAATGACCATTGAAAAAATAAAAGAGGACTTAAGGCGTATTCGGTTTATTCATATCAGTTCTGTAATCGGCCTTTTAGAGAAAAGATCGACCTATGGAAATCTGGACCTTCCTGACCATGTTAGAATTCAAAGAGACCAGGATGCGCTCTATGTGTTTAAAGAAAAACATATTTTCAGTGATGTTAGTGAAAAACACATCAATTCAGACACGTTTACGTTTGAATATCAGATAGAAAAACTTGAATCTGTGTTTATACGAGAAATAGGAGCGGACATTAAATTTTCTGAAATGCGTATGCAAAAGGTACCCGATTATCGTAATACTGGACAACACACCAGTTTTTTTGATAAGGATACCTTAAGTTTTCCTATGGTAATAAGGAATTTTCGGCCGGGAGATGCTTTTCAACCATTGGGAGTGGGAGGAACGCAAAAGGTAAAAAAATTTTTTATTGACAAAAAAGTATCCAGAAGAGACCGGATAAAATGCCCTATACTGTTGAGCCGAGGGAAAATAATTTGGGTGGTCGGCCATAGAATTGATGAGTCTGTTAAAGTGACACCATCAACCAGAAATGTACTGAAGGTGGAACTTTTGCTTGCCTAATCCACAATGATGATTAATATTGGCATATAAATAATTGTCTTTTAAGGGGGTTAATACTTTTGAATCCTTTTTACAAAAATCTGGCTTTATGGATTGTCATCACGCTGATGATGATCATGCTTTACAATCTTTTCAATCAACAGCATTTGGCTGAAACAAGCATCAGCTATACTGAATTTTTGGCCATGGTGGATAGTGAGCGCGTTTCTGATGTGGTTATACAGGGTCAAGAGCTCTATGTAACGGATTCGAATCGCAATCGCTTCAAGGTATATGCACCTCAGGATAGTGATCTAATCAAAATCCTTCGGGAGAAAGGTGTTTCCATTAATGCCAAACCTGAAAGCGAATCGCCATGGTATATGTCCATTCTTGTGTCATGGTTTCCAATGATCGTGCTTATTGGCGTATGGATATTTTTTATGCGTCAGATGCAAGCCGGCGGTGGAAAAGCCATGTCTTTTGGTAAGAGCCGGGCCCGTTTGCAATCCGATCAATCCAAAAAAGTGACCTTTGAAGATGTTGCCGGAATCGATGAAGCCAAAGAAGAACTTGGCGAAATTATAGAGTTTTTAAGAGAACCTAAGAAATTCACTCGTCTTGGAGGAAGGATCCCCAAAGGGGTGCTTTTGATGGGATCCCCCGGCACCGGGAAAACCCTCCTTGCTCGGGCGATTGCAGGTGAAGCCGACGTTCCTTTTTTTCATATCAGTGGTTCAGATTTCGTAGAAATGTTTGTCGGTGTTGGAGCATCTCGCGTCAGGGATCTGTTTGTTCAGGGCAAAAAGAATGCTCCATGCATTATATTCATCGATGAAATCGATGCTGTTGGAAGACACAGAGGTGCTGGTCTCGGAGGGGGACATGACGAAAGAGAGCAGACCTTAAATCAGCTTCTGGTGGAAATGGACGGGTTTGAATCAAACGAGGGAGTGATCCTTATTTCCGCCACGAACCGTCCTGATGTGCTCGACCCGGCCCTTTTGCGTCCAGGTCGTTTTGACCGACAGGTGGTTGTCCCACTGCCGGATATCTTGGGGCGCGAGAAAATTCTTAAAGTTCATTTAAAGAAAACGCCGATTGCACC
>DNGT01000395.1 GCA_003486165.1 Desulfobacteraceae bacterium | reverse complement strand
ATTTATCCGTTGTACGGATGCTTTGGTCAATTGAACCTTGACATTATGCCTTGCTATGCTCACCAAATCTTCAAGGCTCATTTTTTGCATTCCAATCATGAGGGGTTTCATAATAGACAATCCTTATGGTTAAGGTTACGAATTATATTCAATTTTAATAAAATTGAACTGGTTTAGTCCTTTGTAACAAATCGATTTCAGCTTCGACCCAACAAGAAAGAGCCTCAGGTATGATTAAATTTCTGGTGGAAACTGTCGGAATGGATAAGGTATCGTTTTGAAAGAACCTTGGGCGATTTAACTTTATAAATAAAATCCACTGTTAAAGCAGAGACCTTTATGAATAGCCCGGACAGGTTCTTTCATTACGAGTCCTTATTCGCGAGTTCTTTCAGCAAAAATTTAATCATNNGAAGCGGTAATGTTTTCAAAAAGCAAAAGTGTTACAAAATTTCTTATTGTATCCATTACGTTATCAATAATATAATGAAATGAAAAATACAATTGTGCGAAAAAATATTTACAATGTCATAGCGATTCATTTGAAAGAGGGATAAAACCATGACAGGTATGAAGAAAATTATCGAATGTGTGCCCAATTTCAGTGAAGGTCGGGATTTGGATAAAATAGAAAAAATCGTTAAATCTTTTCAGGGAATAGACGGCGTCAAACTTTTGGATTACCAAAACGATGAAGACCATAATCGTCTGGTTGTAACGGTGGTGGGTAAACCGGGTGCTTTGAAAACAGCCCTATATGAAGCATTCCGTTCGGCCATCGATGTCATCGATATGAGACGTCACAAAGGACAACACCCCAGAATGGGAGCTGTGGATGTTGTTCCGTTTATCCCGATAAAAAATGTTTCCATGGCAGAAGCAGTGGATCTGTCCGTACAGATTGCCAAACAGGTATCTGAAACATTTAATTTGCCTGTATTTTTATATGAGGCATCGGCGACCCGGCCTGAAAGACGAAACCTTGCCAATATTAGAAAAGGCCAGTTTGAAGGGATGGCTGATAAAATTAAGAAGCCGGAATGGAAACCCGATTTCGGGCCGGAGAAAGTTCATCCAACTGCAGGCGTAACGGCTCTTGGCGCCAGAATGCCGTTGGTTGCCTTTAACGTAAATTTAGATACAGACAACCTTGCCATTGCAAAAGATATTGCAGAAAAAGTCAGGCATGTCAGCGGAGGATTGCGATATTGCAAGGGTATTGGCGTAAAATTAGAAGAAAGGGGCATGGTTCAGGTTTCCATGAACATGACGGATTATACGAAAACAGCCCTTTACAGATCATTTGAACTTATCAAAATGGAAGCCAAGAGATATGGTGTAAATGTGGTCTGCAGTGAGATCATCGGTCTTGTGCCCATGGCGGCACTCATCGATACAGCAGTGTACTACATGGGCATAGAAAACTTTTCCATGGACCAGGTGTTGGAAGCCAGAATTATGGAGTGATGCCACTATTTACATATGCTTGGAGACAAACCTATGAGCGGAAACCTAATCATTAAAAACGCTGCCCAACTGGTGACCTGCAGTGGATTTAAAGCAAAGCAGGGCAAAGAAATGTCTAACCTGCACGTCATTGAAAACGGCACCTTGGTCATTGAAAATGGAACGATTCGTTCGGTGGGAAAAACAAACGATATTTTGAAGGACTTTAATGACAAAGACAATAAAATTAGTAAATTTAACGTCATCGATGCTGCCGGCAAGGCTGTTTTGCCGGGGTTTGTTGACTCCCATACACATTTTGTTTTCGGCGGATATCGTGCTGAGGAATTTTCATGGAGACTTCGCGGTGACAGCTATATGGACATATTGGAACGGGGCGGAGGGATTCTTAGCACGGTCAAAGCGACCAGAGCGGCCAAAAAAGAGACATTGGTCAAAACCGGTATTCAACGGCTGAATTCCATGTTGTCATTTGGTGTGACAACGGTTGAAGGGAAAAGCGGGTATGGTTTAGACCTTGAAACGGAAATAAAGCAGTTGGAAGTCATGAAAGAATTAAACAGACGCCATCCAATAGATGTTGTCAGCACGTTTTTAGGCGCCCATGCACTGCCGGAGGAATATAAAGGAAGGGCAGATGCATTTATCGATGATATAATCGATAACATGCTGCCAGTGGTCATCAATGGAAATCTTGCAGAGTTTTGTGATGTCTTTTGTGAAAAGAATGTATTTTCCGTAGAGCAGTCAAGGCGATTGTTACTAAACGCAAAAGAAAACGGTCTCAATATAAAAATTCATGCAGACGAAATTGAGCGGCTTGGCGGCGCTGAACTGGCGGCAGAAATCGGGGCTNNGCCGGGAACCGCATTTTGTTTAAAGGAGCCTTATGCCAAAGGACGATATATGATTGATAACAATTGTGCCGTAGCCCTTGCCTCAGATTTAAATCCAGGGAGCTGTTTTTCAGAATCGATCCCTCTGATTTTTGCTCTGGCCACACTCTATATGAACATGGACACCGAAGAAGCCATCACCGCCTTCACCATCAATGGCGCAGCGGCCCTTGGGCGAGCAGATATCATCGGAAGTCTTGACATAGGAAAGTATGGGGATGTCATTATACTCAAGTATCCTTCATATCAATTCATTCCGTATCATGTGGGAATAAGCACTGTTGAAAAAGTTATAAAAAGAGGACGGTTGGTATTTGATGGGTTGTTGTCCAAATTTTAAAAATTTAAAATCACTTTACTTTTATTGTTCCTTTGGCTGTAAACAAAATCCCGGTCGTATATCATCACCTGAAACAATAATCGCTTCAGCAGATGCGGGATATACTGCAGTGATTTTGATTTCACCTGTCTTAGCGCCTGGCTTAAAGAATCGGTGCCCTTCCAGCCCCTCGAATATACTGCTGCTATCAAAGACTTCAAACAAATCTCCGATTCTCAGGCCAATGTTTTCCCCGAAATTTAACAAAAATTTGTCTGAATCAACTGAAGCGATAAACCCTTTCCAGGGTTGAAAAATGATAGCATTACAAATCTTTTCACCCATTTCTTCCGCAATGGTCCAAAACGCCTCATCTACTATTGATGCATTCATTTCACTGTTGGCAAGGATCAATTCCAGATCCATTTCGTCAACCTCTATTTCGTGCACAAAACTTTCATCCAGTAGTTTTGCACCGGTTTCAGTATCGTAAACTTCCGTGGCTATCCGTACCTGCACAAAGTAATGGGTGTCTTTTAGCCACCAGAAACCCTGTTTTCTTTTGTTCGGTGTAACGGTCATTAACGCGCCGGTGACAATGGCATTCAGACCGAGCTGCCGACCGATCCCGGCCAGAGCCAAGTTATCGATCCATCCGAATCTTGTCCTTGGCACCCCTGCCAAAGCGTCAGGATAGTCAGAATCGCCCGGTTTTTCCAAAAGAATGTTCGGGCAGGAAGATGCAATGGTTTCGGATAGATCTCCTATAAACTTCTTTTCCACATCTTTGTTAACGAGAGTCGTTTTATTTTCAAATAACAGTATTCCAACCCTTTTTTTCAAATCACTATCCGGAGCCCTAAAATCTCTGACCATTCTCTTGGTTGATTTCTCAATGGAAGAAACGGTGGAACATCCTGTAATCGAAACTAAACATAGCAGCAAAAACAAAAAACCGACAACCAGATGAACCTTTACGGCAAAGAATTTAACTCTTTGAAACATTATTTTTTCCCTTCGAACACAGCTGTAACTTTGGTCGTAATACCCCCTCTCGCCGTAAAATCTCCCGTAACTTCCATGTGTTTGGGCTCCAGTACAGCGACAAGATCTTCAAGAATCCGGTTGACCACATGTTCATAGAAGATACCCACGTTTCTATATTGCAGCAGATAAAATTTCAAAGATTTCAATTCAACGATTTTGTTATGCGGCCGGTATGTTATCGTTATGCATCCAATATCCGGCAATCCGGTCATTGGGCATACAGAGGTATACTCAGGTTGTTGAATGACAATATCGATGTCCCTTTGGTCGTGATATTGATATTCCATTGGGACGAGCACGTCCGTCTTTACAATATCCGGACTTTCAATGNNAAAATTTATTGAAACGGGCAGAGTGGGGCCTGCTGGTTTTGAAGAAACATTCAAGGCTATTTATAAAACGGTTGAACAAACTGTAAAAGGTTTGCAAGAAGATGAGGATGCCGAACAATCGGGATAGCAAGTGTTAACGGTATTCAAAGATTAGATAAATAAGAGGTCGGAGTGTTTGTCTTCTAAATCCTTGAATGTTAGCCTCCGGATCGGAGAGCGGAATGGATGATCTTTTTTTTAAATCGGGTGCTGTTTGAGTGGCTTAGGGGTCGTTAGAAATAACAGGCGCATACCGAAATCGCATTTTAAAAAAATCTGTATTGTATATCGAACCTATTGATTTTTCAAAGATTGATCCCTGTT
>DNGT01000314.1 GCA_003486165.1 Desulfobacteraceae bacterium | reverse complement strand
AAAAATATTTGAAGCTAACCCCGAGAAATCGACAATCACAATAAATGGTAAATGTTCGGACTGCAGGCGCAAGGTGATCCTTGAGATAAAAACCACTTCAGGAGGGTATGGTTTACAAGGCGGCATTTTAGTCAAGTGTGCACCTGAAAAGTATGCCATCACCTGCCCTGAGTGTTACAGGTTCGACTCCAAGACGAAAGCTTCTTATAGATCTAAGTTCGCTCATGCTTAATCGCTTTTTGAACATTTGTCTAAGGATTTTATTCTTCCTGTTCTTCTTGAATTCTTCGACGATACCAACCTGATTCAATTCTCTTTCATCTGGCCCATCTTTTCAATCCGAACGACACCATAACGGTCAACAAGCAAGCCTTAGAACATTTCAAATGAACCTGAGACGAGGTCGGAAGCTCAACTTCGGATCAATCACGCCAAAGGCAGATCAATCGGGACATATTTTTGACAATCGTCATAAGCGAAACCAGCCGGTGCAGATCCCAATTGAATTACAATTTTATAACCAGTCGATTCCTTAACGTTTTCATATGGAATCTTGCTTGTAAAAGAACGGATAAAACTGTTTTATAGGTCTTTTTCAAGAATAAAATCCGTGATTTCATAAAAGTTAAAAAAATACATAACAAGGCTTGACTCACTGAATCAATTGGTATATGGATTTTGCCCGATAACTGATAATCGGTAATGCTATTGCCGTGACCTAACTTTATTGTGAAAGGAGGCTTTTAAAATGGCTTTTATTCCTACTGTTGACGAAGAAAAATGTGAAGGTTGTGAAGAGTGTGTGGATGTCTGTCCTGTTGAAGTGTTTGAGATGGAGGATGACAAATCCGTCCCTGTAAATGCGGATGAATGTTTGGGCTGTGAAAGTTGTGTTGAAGTCTGTGAACCCGGCGCAATTACAGTGGAAGAAACATAATCGGATTTAAATTTTCATGTTCCCTGGTCTTCTGCCCTGACCAGGGAACAAAGCCCATAGATCACTGCCCACGCATATTTCTTTCCCGCACCCCGTTATCGATATCAAAACATTTCATGTGCTTCAAGATACTCGATCCTTTCAAGCAATGGCGGATGAGAATAGTTGAAGAAAACATACAGCGGATGCGGTCTAAGGTTTGAAAGATTTTCTTTCGCCATTTTCTTCAGCGCTGTGGAAAGGGGTTTTGCGCGCTTTATAATCTTAATGGAATAAAAATCCGCTTCCCTTTCAAATTTTCTGGAAATCGCCATCCCAAATGGTGATAGGAAAAAGCTTACAGGTTCCCACAGGATTCCAACTAAAAAAAGACCCACATAATACGGTGTGTTTGAAAAACCAAAACTTTCATACATCACACGCCATGTTATCAGTTTTGATGCTGTAAAAAATAGAAACAGCGATACAATGCTGCTTATAACCAGTTGTTTTTTAATATGATTTTTTTTTAGATGTCCGATCTCATGTGCCAGAATCGACAGAACTTCCTCTTGACTGTGAGATTGAATCAAAGAATCAAACAGAACAATCCGCTTGGCTTTTCCGAGTCCTGAAAAATATGCATTGGTATGTCGGGTTCTCCGAGACGCATCCATCTGATATATCCCCTCAATCTCGATGCCTTCTTTTTTTGCGAGTTGCTCAATGTCGGCCTTTAGATCACTCTTTTCAAGGGGTGTGAATTTATTAAATAGTGGCGCAATAACAGTAGGATAAATCACGGTTATAAGCAATTGAAAACACAAAAAAACTGCCCACGCCCAAATCCACCAGTTCGTTCCTGTATATTTTAACATCAGAAGTAATGCAGACAGGAGCAAACCGCCCAAAACGATGATCACCAGTAAGGATTTTATCAAATCTGAAATCCATATTTTTATGGTTTTTGTATTAAATCCATATCTGTTCTCGATGACAAAACTGTGATAATAATCGAAAGGAAGGCCGGCCAACATCTCTATTAGACCGATAAAGGCAAAAAAGACCAAGCCTGCCAGTAAAAAATTTGTATTCGCCAAATTATCGGCGAGCCATGGGAGAATTCCAGAAATAACAATAAAAAGAAAAAAGCTTTTAATGACGATGGTTTGAACAAGTTTAAATCGAACATTATCTGACGTGTATCGTATGATCTCTTTTAAATCCCCTTCACAAATTACGCCTTCAAATGTGTTAGGAACCGTTTTTCCATACTTTCCAAGATAATTTATATTTATCTGCTCAATGACTGTTTTAATAGCAGCGCTGGCAAGATAGATACAGATATAAGCAATCAAATATAAGTTAAATGAGATCATGCAACACTCNNCTTAAGGGCGAAGCCATAGTGAATATTGCGAGCCCTTAATAACGCAGCAGATGAAACCTCCGGCTCACCCTTTGGGTGAAAATTAATGAGAAAAAAAGACCATCATCCGATATACCAATAGGGTAAAAATGAACGACGATATGATTTCCCATAAACCCCCTTCAATCAAATCACCGAAAAATTCTCATTAATTTTCATGCAAAATTCAGGAAATAATGCCAAGAACCGCTTGCAATAAATCATGGTGATCGATAAAAGATGCATAAGTCACGCCCTAAAAAATTTTAAAAACCGCCGCGAACATACATCTTGCGCGGCACAACAAACTGTGATAATTTTGTTTTTATGAAACAATACGTTATTGATGAGCTCAGGCCTAAAGATTATGAATTGGTTAAAGCCTACTTGGAGGAAAACTTTAGTTCCTCTGATGTGGATGGTATTTATTGGATACAGCTTGATCAGAATATCCTTACCAAGATTCAGGCCGAACATACCGACTGTCAACCTTTTTACTTTGCTGTTGACCTGGAATTGAATCTTATAACCTTTGAATTGTTGATACGCACCAAAAGAAGAATTAGATGTGACTGTATGGGCTATGCCACCGAAAAACAACGAAATTGGCTTATCCGACTTGCCGACTCAATATTTGATACGCTCAAAATTAAAACATAGCCTCCAAAGGATATTAAACTTAATTCAAGTTTCGCACCCTTAATTTTAAGCAACGCCGGCATTGAGCAGCTGGCCGGAAAGTTTTTTAAGGTAAAATCAAATGGTGCAATTTGTAACTCTCAATTTAGGTAAATGTTAATCAAAACTCTGTGCCCCTGATTGCGAATGATACTCAAATGGCACGAACCTCGATTATTATTTTAGGGATTATCTTTGTAACCGCTTTTATGGCTGTAATGGCCATATTGGTCTCCTTTGTGAATGCCGGCGGCGATACCGCGCACAAGGTTGCGAGAATCTGGGCAAAATGCATCCTTAGATTAAGCAATATCAGGGTTACCGTAAAGGGACTTTCCAATCTGAAACCCGGCCGGTCTTATATTTATATGGCCAACCATATGAGCAATTTCGACATCCCGGTTCTTCAGGCATTTCTTCCTGTTCAATTCAGGTGGCTTGCCAAAGCAGAACTTTATAAAATACCCGTTTTCGGTTATGCCATGAAAAGAGCCGGCTATATCAGTATCGACCGTTCTGATCGGAAATCTGCCATAGAAAGCCTGAATAAGGCGGTAAAGATAATCAAAGACGGCGTATCGGTAGTTATCTTTCCTGAAGGTACCCGCAGTCGTAATCACAATATCCAGCCATTCAAAAAGGGAGGATTTTTCTTGGCGGTGGATTCCGGTGCCCCGATTATCCCGATCATTATTCACGGAACAGAGCGCATCATGCCAAAAAAACAGATGTTAATTAAACCCGGGAATGTTACCCTTGAAATCGCAAAACCGATAAACTCATCGGATTACACCAGGAAAACAAAAAATGATCTTATGGATAAAATCAGAGATATATTTTTGATATCCTTAGAAAAAAATAAAAAAAACAGATCACTATGCTAAAAATAATACCCCTTGGCGGTTTGGGAGAAATTGGACTTAACATGATGGTGTTTGAATACGGCGAATCAGCGTTTATTGTTGACGCCGGGCTCATGTTTCCGGAAGACTACATGCTGGGCATCGATTATGTCATTCCCGATATGAATTACATAAAGCAAATAAAATCAAATATTTCAGGAGTAGTCTTAACCCATGCCCACGAAGATCATATCGGTGCGGTGCCTTATCTTCTCAAAGAGATGAATCTGCCGGTTTATGGAACGCCTTTTACGTTGGGTGTTCTGCGAAAAAAACTTGAAGAACACGGCCTCTTTTTGCCGGTTTCATTAAATCAAATTTCTCCCAGATCAATACTTGAATTGGGCGCTTTTGAACTCGAGTTTATCCGTGTCTGTCACAGTGCGGTTGACGGAGTGGGTATTGCCATTAAAACACCTTTAGGACTCGTTATCCATACCGGTGATTTTAAAATCAGTCATACTTCTGCTGCCGGTATGATCACCGACGTAAACAAATTTGCACAATATGGCGAAAAAGGTGTTCTTGCGCTCCTGTCAGATTCAACAAATGTTGAAAAGGAAGGATATACCATCTCCGATCAGGAGGTTGGGGATACCTTGGGAAGAATTTCCACCGGCAGAAAGGGTCGAATCATCATCGGTCTTTTTGCCTCCAGTATTACCAGAATTCAACAGGTAGTTGATATCGCTCAGGCGATCAATAGAAAAGTCGTTTTCAACGGCAGGAGCATAGAAACAACTGTAAACATTGCAAAAGAACTTGGTTACATCAATATCTCGGAAGAAATGGAGATCGGTATTGAGCAGATCGGCGAATTTCCTGACGAAGAAATCATTATCATCACCACAGGAAGTCAGGGAGAGCCCATGGCCGCCCTTGCTCGCATGGCATCAGGAACGCACAAGCAGATAAAGATTAAAAAAGAGGATACGGTCATCCTT
>DNGT01000028.1 GCA_003486165.1 Desulfobacteraceae bacterium | reverse complement strand
ATCGTCCAGGCAGAACAGTGGTCCCGGTCGTCTTTAACGGCCTATGAGGTTGGTAAAGTAAATTTTAATACCATGATCAATGCTCAAATTCGTTTGCTTCGCTTCGAACTTCAGTCAGAAAATTACTTGTTCAGCCTTTACAAAAAGCGTGCAGAACTTGAAGAGGTTTTGGGCGCATCGCTTTTGTCTCAGCATCCGAATGACACTGTATCTCATTTGCATAAGGAAAAAGCATCATGAAAAAAAGTACAAAAAGATCCCTTTTTATCGCAACCTTCGGATTTATCGGTGTTTTGACATTGCTTATCACCTGGAATGGTTTCGACAGGCGCCCCACCGGCGATCCGATTCTTACGATATCAAAAGCCTTGACTGCGGAAAACGAACTCAAAGCAGGAATGATCGATCCCAAAACCGGCAAAAAGATTAAATACTGGGCCGCACCCATGGACCCGACATATATTCGGAACGAACCGGGCAAATCTCCCATGGGGATGGATTTGGTGCCGGTTTACGAAGAAGAGGGCGATGAGAAAGAAGCGGCTTCGACCATCCGTATTGATCCGGTAACCATTCAAAATATGGGTGTTCGTATGGGACGGGTACAACGCAAACCTTTGATTAAATACATTCGAACATTCGGCAACATTACCTACGATGAAAGACGGATCTATGCGGTCAATACCAAGTTTAACGGATGGATTGAAAAACTGTATGTGGATTTTATCGGTGAAACAGTGAAAAAAGGCCAACCTCTTTTCGATATTTACAGTCCCGAACTGGTAACAGCCCAAGAGGAATATCTTCTATCACTTCACCATAACGAAAGTTTAAAAGAAAGCCCTTACGCCAGCATCCGGGAAGGGGCCCAAAGGCTTTTGAATGCCTCCCGTACCCGATTGAGGTACTGGGACTTGACCGAGAAGCAGATAAAANNTATGAAATCGCCGATCTTTCAAAGGTGTGGGTGGATGTGGAAGTTTATGAGTACGAGCTTCCATGGATTGACAAAGGAATGTCTGCAGAGATGGAGCTTTCCTATATCCCGGGTAAGATCTTTACCGGTAAGGTGCTGTATGTCTATCCGTTTCTTACAGCAAAGACCCGAACAGCCAAACTCAGATTGGAATTTCCCAATCCCGATTATCAGCTAAAGCCGGACATGTACGCCAATGTGAATCTGAAATCTGCCGTTTCTAAGGATAGTTTGGTTATTCCTCAGGAAGCGGTCATTGACAGCGGTGTTCGAAAGGTCGTTTTTGTTGCCCTTGGAAAGGGTAAATTTCAGCCTCGTGAGGTCAAACTTGGATTGGAAGGCAATGATGATGAATTCCAAGTATTGGAAGGCCTCCGGGAAAATGAACAGATTGTGATTTCCGCTCAGTTCATGCTCGATTCGGAAAGCCGTTTGCGCGAGGCTATTCAAAAGATGCTGGAAGTTCGGCAGCAGGGTGCTCCCAAAACCGATACCCAACCCTTGAAAATGGAAGAAGACGATCTCGATATGTCAGATATGAAAATGGACGAGACGACTGAAACTTCGAAAGAGCATCAACACAAGTAAATGAGGGGTCGGAGAGTTTCGTTTTTAAGAACAGAAAGAGAAATCCGAAATGATAAAAAAGATTATAGATTTATCCATAAAAAACAAATTTTTGGTAATCCTGATGACCTTGTTTGTGATTGCTGCCGGCACTTATGCAATGTTGAAAACACCATTGGATGCCATCCCGGACCTTTCTGACGTACAGGTCATTATTTTTACCGAGTATTCGGGTCAGGCGCCCCAGGTTGTTGAAGACCAGGTGACCTATCCGCTGACAACAGCGATGCTTTCTGTACCGTTTGCCAAAGTGGTCCGCGGCTATTCATTTTTCGGTATTTCCTTTGTTTATATCATTTTTGAAGATGGTACTGACCTCTATTGGGCCCGCAGCCGAGTTATGGAGTATCTGAACTATGTATCCGGACGCCTTCCGAAAGGCGTAACGCCTTCTTTGGGACCGGATGCCACCGGTGTGGGATGGGTCTATGAATATACGTTGGAGAGTAATCGACATGATCTTTCCCAACTGCGCTCGATTCAGGATTGGTTTTTACGCTATGAACTTGCCAGTGTTCCCGGAGTGGCCGAGGTCGCATCCATCGGAGGATATGTAAAGCAGTACCAGGTGATCGTTGATCCCAACAAACTGATAGCATACAACCTTCCCCTCCAAAAGGTCAAAATGGCCATTCAGCGCAGCAATAACGATGTGGGCGGTAAACTGGTGGAGATGGGAGAAACCGAGTTTATGGTCCGGGGACTTGGCTATATCAAGAGTGTTGACGACCTCAATAATATTTCCCTCGACGTTGACCAGCGGGGGACGCCGATTTTATTGCGCAATGTTGCCATGATTAAAATCGGGCCGGAACTGAGGCGAGGCATTGCGGATGATAGCGGTACCGGCGAAACCGTCGGTGGCATTGTGGTGATGCGTTATGGAGAGAATGCCCTCAAGGTCATTGAAAATGTTAAAAAACGTCTCGATCAACTCAAATCGGGATTGCCCGAAGGGGTTCGAATAAAAAGCGTATACGACCGTTCAAACCTGATCCTGAGAGCCGTAGACAATCTAAAACGGACCCTCATCGAAGAGAGTATTATTGTAGCACTGGTCTGTATTGTTTTTCTTCTCCATTTTCGCAGTGCGCTTGTAGGAATTTTTATACTACCAGTGGGCGTTCTGATCAGTTTTATCATCATGGAAAGGCAGGGAATCAACGCCAACATCATGAGTCTGGGGGGAATTGCCATTGCTGTCGGTGCCATGGTGGATGCGGCTGTCGTCATGATTGAAAATGCCCACAAGCATATCGAACACGATAGCGGAAAAAAGCCTCACTGGGAATTAATTGCAGATGCCGCCAAGGAAGTCGGGCCGTCCCTGTTCTTTTCCCTGTTGATCATCGCCATCAGCTTTTTACCGGTTTTCATGCTGGAAGCCCAGGAAGGGAGACTTTTTCGACCTCTGGCATTTACCAAGACCTATGCCATGGTCGGTTCTTCGCTGCTGTCCGTCACCATCGTTCCGGTTCTGATGGGTTATATGATTCG
>DNGT01000376.1 GCA_003486165.1 Desulfobacteraceae bacterium | reverse complement strand
CATCGACGAGGGGGTCTGGCCATGACAACCGTGGGTGCCTGCGCGGCTTTTTCCGCCATATGCGGCTCAACCAATGCAACAGCAGCCACCATGGCCACAGTTGCCCTTCCTGAAATGAAGAGATATGGATACGACATGGGTCTAGCCACAGGTACCGTGGCTGCGGCTGGAAGCCTTGGTATTCTTATACCTCCGAGCGTAATTTTCATCGTGTACGGCATTCTAACCGAGCAGTCCATTGGAAAACTTTTCGCAGCCGGTATCCTGCCCGGTATTCTCCTTTCCCTTCTTTTTCTCCTGACCATTCATCTTCGTGTCATTAAAAACCCCTCCCTGGCCCCTCCAGGCCCCAAGAGCAGTATTCGTAAAAAATTCAGGTCTTTTGCCGGTATACTCGAAACCCTGATATTGTTTGCACTGGTCATGGGCGGAATTTTTTTTGGGATATTCACACCCACAGAGGCTGCAGCAATAGGTGCTTTTATGACCCTTCTCATCGCCATAATCAGGAGACAACTCTACTGGAAAGCGTTTATTCAATCCCTTGCAGATACAACCAAAATCAGTTGTATGATCATGGTGATTGTCACCGGTGCAGTGATATTCGGTCATTTCATGGCCATTACCCGGATACCTTATTTGCTTGCCGATTACGTGAGTTCTCTTCCGCTTCCGCCCCATGCGATTATCGGCGTGATCATTTTAGTCTATCTTATCGGGGGCTGTTTTATGGACGCACTGGCCATGATCATGCTGACCATCCCCATATTTTTTCCGGTTGTTCAAAAACTTGGGTTTGATCCGATCTGGTTCGGTGTGGTCATTGTTCTTATTACGGAAATGGGTGTGATTACGCCGCCTGTGGGTATAAATGTCTATGTGGTCTTTGGTGTGGCAAGAGACGTCCCCCTTGAAAAAATCTTCAGGGGAGTATTCCCCATGCTCATCTCTTTGCTTGTGTGCAATCTGCTCCTCATTTTGTTTCCCCAGATCGCCCTCTGGCTGCCAGGGTTGATGCATTGAAATAAACCCGGGTAAAATGGTTTCAGGATAAGAATTGATTAAATGGTCAAAGGGTCGAGTGGTTAATTGGATTGATGATTTATGATTGAAAGAAGATGTCGTTTGGCTATAGTCGCCGATGCGCGGAACGGCATCTGACGCAGTAGATGCGCTAATCCTCCTGAGGCGGATAAAGATCGGCAATCCCGAAGAGTTTTAAATTTTAAAAATATAAATCAATCTAAAAAGGATAAAAGATATGGTATCCCCTTTTTAAATTTGAAATCCTCATTTATGGATGAACAATAGAAGCCATCTCAAAATAAAGATTTTGGTTCAAGATCAAGGCGGGGACGAGTTTTAACCCGCAGGCATACTCAAGTATGTCGAGGATTTAAAACGAGGCTCCAACGCCGAGGTTGGGCCAAAAGATTATTTTTAGATAGCTTCTAAACTAAACAGGAAAAGGAACCATCTGAAGCCCTGCGGTCTCATCTAGACCGAGCATGATGTTCATGTTTTGTACAGCCTGTCCCGCTGCACCTTTTACCAGATTGTCGATAGCCGAAATCAAGATTAGACGTTGGTTCCGTTCATCCAGCTTAAATCCGATGTCGCAATAATTGGTACCGCGGACATTCCTGGTGTCAGGCAAACGGCTTTCTCTACAGATACGAACAAACGGACGTCCGGAATAAAATGTGGCGAGACAGTCTTCAATATCTTTGTGGTCGATACCCTTTACAGGAGTGGCATATAGGGTGGTAAGTATTCCCCGGGACATGGGAACAAGGTGAGGAACAAATGTAAGATGCACCGGTTGTCCGGTTTCAATGGTCAGCACCTCCTCCATCTCGGGGTTATGCCGGTGCTCTGCAGGCTTATAGGCTTTAAACGATTCATTTACCTCGCAAAAGTGTGTTGTCAGGGATAGGCTGCGGCCGGCACCGCTAACGCCGGATTTTGAATCGGCAATAATGGTATGGGTATCGATAAGATTGCGCTTCAATAATGGCAACAGGGGCAAGAGTACACTGGTGGGATAACATCCGGGAGCGCCCACCAGAACAGCATTCTTTATTTTGTCAAAATAGATCTCACAAAGNNTGAGGGAAAAATCTCGTCAAACTTAACACCAGCATACTGGCGAGACGTCAGGATGGTCAACTCGATATCTGGATGACCGCAAAGTATCCGCACAAGCTCGGCACCGGCATAACCGGTTGCACCTATTATACCCACCCGTATCATAGCATCCCCCGTTTTCGATTGAAGATTGATGATTATCTTAGATTCCGATTTGTCGGAGAATATTTAATGCTTAATCGAAAATCCTTTATTTCTATTTACTATTTACTGTTTCCTATTGGTTCGAGTTCTTTCATAAAAATTAAAATATACCTGAAGCGGTAATAATTTTAAAGGACTAAGGTTTTACGATCGACATGGCATATCAGCCGCCCAGATACGCCTGCTTGACTTCGGGATTTTCAAGCAACATTTCAGAGCTTCCTTCCAAAACCAGATTGCCGTTTTCGAGCACATAGCCGCGCTGTGCAAATTGAAGCGCCATCCGGGCATTCTGCTCCACAAGTAGAATGGTTGTCCCTTCTTCGTTGAGTTTTTTTAGCGCATTAAAGACATTCAACATGAGTAAAGGTGCAAGACCCATTGAAGGCTCGTCCAGGAGCATGATCCTTCTTCCGCTCATAAACGCCCTCGCGATGGCAAGCATCTGTTGCTCTCCACCGCTCAGTGTTCCTGATTTCTGAGTTTTGCGCTCTTCAAGACGTGGAAAAATACTGAATACTCTCTCAAGGTCCTCCTGGATTTTTTCATTGTCTTTTCTGGCAAAGGTAGCAAGGCTGAGATTTTCCATTATCGTCAGGTTGCCGAAGAGTCGCCTCCCTTCGGGAACATGAGAAATTCCGAATTTGCTCACCACCTTGTCCGCGGAGTATTGAAGCAGGTCATTGCCCTTGAAGGCCATTGTGGTCCCTTCTTCCACCGGGACCAATCTTGAAATTGCTCTCAGCGTTGTACTCTTACCGGCCCCATTGGCACCGATGATGCACACAATCTCGCCATCATCGATCTGAAAATCAATGCCGTGAAGCGCTCGAATATTACCGTATGAAACTTTAAGATTTTCCACTGACAACAACATTAGAGCACTACCTCTTTGCCCAGATAAGCATCAATTACTTTGGGGTCGTTTTGAATTTCTTCCGGTGTGCCTTCGGCGATAACCCGCCCAAAGTCGAGGGTTTGGATGATTTCACACAGCTCCATAACCATCTTCAGTCTGTGTTCGATGAGAAAAATGGCCAAACCCAGCTCACGATGCACATGCCTGATAATCTCCATCATCTGGATCAGTTCTTCGGGATTCATACCCGCGGTAGGTTCATCCAGAAACAGTATTTTGGGTTCTATGGCCAGGGCCCGGGCCATCTCAACCCTTCGCTGATCACCGTAAGGCAGATTAATGACGACCTGATTTGCAATATGGTCAACGCCGACGACTTTCAAAAGATCGTGGGCTTTTGTCTCAATCTTTGCTTCTTCCCTTTGGCGTTTTGGCGTGCCGAAAAAGGCCCCGATCAAACCGTAGGTAATCTTAGAATAACACGCCATCTTTACGTGCTCAAGAACGGTCATATGCCGCCAGAGCTGCAAGTTTTGAAAAGTTCTGCCGATGCCCATGCTGGCGATCCGGTGAGGTTCGAGGCCGGTAATTCTTTTGCTTTCCAGATAGATGTCACCTTCAGTGGGTTTATAAATCCCGGTGATGAGGTTGAAAATGGTGGTTTTGCCTGCTCCGTTGGGCCCGATGAGACCTCTGATTTGGCCGGGTTCTACGTTTAGATCGTAGTTGTTGACGGCCCGCAAACCCCCAAAGTCGTGGCTCATTTTATCAATACGAAGCAGTGGCATCCTATACCTCTTTCTCCTGCTTATGTTTGGGTTTAATAAGTTTCTTAACGTCAAATTCTTTAAAGGCGATAAGACCCGTGGGGCGATAAATCATCACCAAAATGAGCAAAAGGGGAATAATAATCCACTTAAAAATCTCCAGCGGGCGTAAGGCTTCACTGAGCATGCTCAGGCTTACCGCACCCACAATGGAGCCGTAAACGGAATTCAACCCGCCAAAGTAGACCATCGCCAGAACCTCGGCAAGTTTTTGAAGACCGAAAGTTCCTGGATTTACATACCTTAACACGTGCGCAAAAAGCCCTCCGGCCACGCCGGCCCAGAAAGCCGAAAACAAAAATGCGACGATTTTTGTTTGTCTGGTGTTAACGGTCATGGCATTGGCAGCCATTTCATCGTCGCGTACTGCATTCAAAGCCTTCCCCATTGTAGAGCGCACAAAATTGTTGATGATCCAGACGCAGGCAACCGTCCACAAAAAGACCGTTGGCAGATTGGCATAGTCCGGCTGGCTGCTTAAACCCCGGGGACCGCCAACAACCTCCAGATTCTCTATCATGCTTTTAACGATAAACATAAATGCCAGGGATATGATCGCCAGATAGTCACCCCTTGTCCTAAACGAGGGTATGGCGATTGCAAGCGCACCAAGGGCTGCAACCAGACCGCCGATGATCAAAGCAACAGGAAACATATATGGTCCCAAAGCGGCGGGCAGAATTGCGGCCCCGAAAATCTTGTCATTAGCGAACAGGAGCACCGTAAACACCGATGCTGCATAAGCCCCCAATGCCATAAAGCCGGGATGGGAGCAGGAAAATTCTCCCATGTAGCCATTAACCACGTTTAGGCTCAACGTCACCATTATGGCGATCATGGTCAGCTTAAGTGTCAGAACCCGGTAGGCACTGATATCAGACCATAGATGCAAAATCGCATACAGAAATCCAAGATGAATAGCTACCGAGATTATTGTAGGAAATTTGAAAAGCCAGGCAACCAGGCGATTGGTAACCGGTGCACTCATCCGGGCTATCACGCCTATGGGCAACGCATATATCAGCAGCACGAATATCAGTGCGCTGGGAATCATCAAGGGCTTTTTGAGCATGATAACAAAACCGAAAAGCACCGGAATTTTGGGCAGCCGGAGAACATCGACTAACGCGTCACCCAAATAATATTCGAGGGCTACCGCGATCAGTGCGCCAAGGAGCCAGCCCAGTAAAGGTACCTGCGAGAATGAATTCCGTAATTTTTTAAAAATCATAAACAAACACCTACAACCTCAGACGTGCGCTGTAAGGTTCTCCAAAAAATCCGTGAGGCCTGAACGTAAGAATGAGAAGTATAATTGAATAGGCGATTAAATCACGTAGAGTCGAAGGAAATATCATGGCCACAAATATTTCAATAAAACCCAGCAAAAATCCCGCCATACAAGCACCTAAAATAGAACCTCTTCCTCCTAAAATGGCCGCCACAAAAGCCTTCCAACCGAAAACGATTCCCATATATGGATCAAGAACCGGATAGGCAACCCCGAAAAGTATCCCTGCCGCAGCAGCCAGGGCAGAACCAATGGCAAACGTCATGGCAGCAATGGTGTTTATAGACACTCCCATTAAGGGTACGACCACATAATCAAAGGCCATTGCCCGCATGGCCATGCCATACTTGGTCCTGCGCACAAACTGGTGAAGTCCGAACATCAGAGCCAAAGACACGACAACGATCATAATCTTCTTGTTGGTGACATATACGCCACCGAGATTGTAGGTGGTAGACTCGATTAGGGAAGGAAAACTGACCCTTCTGGCGCCCAGCAGTATCAGGTTTCCCGTTTCGAGAATGATACCAATCATCAGCCCGGTGATCGCGGCTGAGGCTCGGGGTGCTTCCCGCAATGGCCGGTAGCCGACCCTTTCCACCAGCATGCCCACAAAGGAAGTCAAAAACATCGAGATAATAATGGTCAGCACCAAGATTAACCAGCCAGGCAGGGCAAAAGAACCCATGGCGGTCAGCGCCGTTAAGCCGGTCACAACACCAAAGCCGATGTACGCGCCGACCATGAAGATATCACCGTGCGCAAAATTAAAAAGCATCAGTATTCCATATACCATGGAATATCCCAGGGCGATTAAGGCATAGAAACTTCCCCATTGCAAGGCGTTGACAAGGTTCTGAAGAAAAAATGTCATCGAGCTTACTCCGCGATCATCCAAAAAAGCGGGCTCAGGGCTCTAAAGCCCTGGCCCGCCTTAGAAGTACTGTTGTAATTTCTTTGGGTATAGGTTCTTTCAGGTGGCAAACATCCGGATGAACCATTCACCCCATACAATGTTCTTACGGGCAGACAGACTTGTAAAACTCGAACTCACCTTTGTCACTGATCTTGACGATAACCGCACATTTGATGGGGTCACCATCTTCGGTAAAGGTCATCTTTCCGGTAATACCGTCAAATTCTTTAATTTTGGCCATGGCATCGCGGACAGCCTGACGATCTTTTTCGATATTTCCCGTGAGCTTTCCTGAAGATTCAATGCCTTTTTGTACGATTAGCAGCGCATCCCAGGTCAAAGCACCTACATCGTCCGGCACATAGCCGTACTTTTTGTTGTACCGATCAATGAATGCTTTGGTTGCGCCTTTTGCGCCCGCTGCAGCATAGTGGGTGCTAAAAAACAGCCCATTGCAGTCAGCGCCACAGTGCTCGATGAGTTCAGCCGAACCCCAGCTGTCACTGCCGACAATGGGAGCTTTCCAACCCAGCTCATGGGCCTGTTTTACGATAAGGGCGACTTCATTATAATACTGAGGGGTAAACAGTACCTGAGCACCTGATGTTTTTATTTTGCTCAACTGAGAGCTGAAATCGACGTCTTTGGTGGTGAAGCTTTCAAACGCCACCACAGAACCGGGTCCATTCAATTTCTCCCAAGCTTCTTTAAAAAACTCGGCCAGCCCCTTTGGATAGTCACTGGCCACATCATATAAAACTGCGGCTTTGGTGAATCCGAATTCCTCTTTAATGAAATTGGCCAATACCGGTCCCTGGAAAGGATCAAGAAAACAGCCCCGAAAAACAAAAGGTCGGTCCTTGGTGGTGTCTGGATTTGTTGACCAGGGACTGATCATTGGGGTTTTATAGTTGTTTGCAACCCCTCCCGCGGGTATGGCCTGCTTGGAGGCTTGAGGTCCGACAATAACCAGCACTTCATCCTCTGTAATCATTTTGGTTTGGACCTTTACTGCCGATTCCGCTTTTGATTCATTGTCCTCAATAACCAACTCCACCGGATATTTCTTTCCCCCGACCTTGAGTCCGCCGGCAGCTTTGATATCCTCAAGCCACATCTGGGCGGCGAACTTTGTCCCCTCGCCCACTTTGGGGATGTCCCCGGTCATCGGGGCGTTGATACCGATTTTGATCGCTTTTGTCTTGCACCAGGCAGAGGGCATAAACATCAAACTGATCACCAGACATGAAATAATAAACAACCAACCTTTTCGCATGANNGCAATTCGATGTGCGTCTTCAACAAGCCTGGCAGCCTGTAGCTGCAAGTCCTCCGTTTCAGGAACGGGAATATTCATCCTCTGATACTGCCAAATCAACAGGCGAACAGCCAGACGTTTCTCCTGTTGTCTAATAAAACTCACTAATGCTCCCCCTTTAACGACGTATGACCTGCTATTTGCATGAAAGGTTCAGTTACTGCATATCCAAAGAATCGCCTCTTCCAATATTATCTTGGGCCTTTGTTTCGTGGTTTTTAGCCGGAAATCAGCCTGACCAAGGTGTTCAATGTCGTCAATAAGCTCATTTTTCGTAAACTTCTCTGCATTTATCAACATCTTGTAAACAGGATAAGGATTGTCTGGAATTTCAAGATCCGTAACCGGTTTATGTTTTTTANNCTTCTGATTTGATTGGCCATTGAGGCCAGAATTTGAAGAGGGTGAAAATTTTCCATCAAAAGTGAATTTAAAAAAAAGAGCGATTTATCAATATCTCGATCTGCTATCGCATTCGTCAATTCATATATAGGGTCCTTTTTTGTGCGCTTTAGAACAAATGCGGCATCCTCTGCCGTAATCCGTTTTCGATCACCGACAAAGCTAATCAGTTTTTCAAGATTATCGGAAAAGGTTCCAATATCGAAACCGGTCATTTCATAAATCATCCGGTATGCTTCCTTGTCCACTTTCTTCTCATGCCGGTCAAGCAAGACTTCCATCCTTTCAAAAAGGACAGCTTCTTGTTCAATCTTGTCGGCCCTTCGATCTCCTTTTGGCACCGAGCAGTCAATGATCATGCCGATTTTTTTTATGATCTTAAAAAGCTTTCGACGTTTATCAACCACATCAGTGGTAATGACTAAATGATTTCTTTTGGGAAATCCTTTTTCAATGGCTTGCTGCAAAATATCGACATCATGTTTCTCAGACGGTATAAAAAGTTTGTTTTCCTTGCAAAACTTTATGACCTTATCAAGCCATTCATAATCAGTTGACTTTTCTGAATCGAGTTTCAAGCTCTTTATTCTATTTGCCTCACTGACATCATCAAACGATAGATTTAAAATTCCCAGAAGACTCAATAGTAACGTCGACGCTTCCTTAATGTTTTGGGTGTCATAGGCATCTTTTGCTTTTTGAAGCAGCTGTCCTTCATCCTGTTTTGAGTAGAATATTTTGGAGTCGCAAATGGCAACCACTTTTGTCTCATTTAAAAGCGAATAGGTGTTTATCCGTTCGACAGCCTCTTCGATATGACTGTTCGTGTCTTCAAGGACGTCGTAATTAAAACTCCGATTTTTTTTGGGCAACAAGACATCCAACAGGGATTCCAGCGCGCTTTTATACAGCGGTCCTTCACCATAAATCAAATACACCGGGGCAAAACCCTTGGCCTTCTGATTTTCTTTAAGTTTTTTTAAATAATCATTCAGGTCTTTATATTGAATTTCAGACATTGTATTTTTCGGCCAATTAATGTTTCGGCCTATACCTTTAAAACAAATTGATCTCAAAGGAACTTTACGTATGATTAAATTTTTGGCTGGAAGCTGTCTGAGTGGATTAGGGATCGTTTTGAAAGAACCATGCCCGATTTAACTTTATGGATAAAACATCCTGTTAAAAGAGAAACCTTTATTAATAGCCCGGGCGGGTTTTTTCATTACGAGCTCTTATTCACGAGTTCTTTCAGCAAAAATTTAATCATACCTGAAGCGGTAATGTTTTTAATATACTAAAGTGCTGCGAGTTTTTTATTTTACGGTATTTTCTTAAAGAGAAGATGAAATATAAAAATAGTGACTCCAACAGTTATTGCGCTATCTGCGACATTAAAAGCAGGCCAGTGGTAGTTACGGACATAAAAGTCCAGAAAATCAACGACCTTTCCAAATCTAATTCTGTCAATCAGATTACCTATGGCACCGCCGAGGATTAAGGCAAANNAATCCGGGTATAATGGTAACGGAATGATAAAGTGGAAGGTTCTTTAAAATCAAGATCTTCGTTATCTGGTCAAATATAACCACTAAGCCGGCAATAACGGCTAGTTTTGTATATTTGCCAAACTTGGAATCTGATCCGTCTGAATCAATAAGACTCGAGCACACTTTTAAATTATTCCTCTATAAAATTATCGGTCTTCATTTCTCCTAGTGCACCCTGACACCGATTACAAATCGTCGGTTTTTCAGAATCTGCTCCAACGGAAACATCATGTATCCAGCACCGTTCGCATTTTTCACCCGATGCAGGCTCAACCCGTATTGACAAACCTTCAATATCAAGGCTTTTAAATGTTCCGGCAGGTTTATCTCCTTTCATCAGTGAAGCTTCCGAAACGATAAATATCGTTCTTAAATCATCCTTATACTTTTCAAGAATATCGTATAAGTCACCATCCGTATAAATGGTAATCGATGCATTCAGAGAATGCCCAATAATTTTTTTGACTCGTGCCTCCTCAAGTGCTTTTGTTACTTCGCCTCGAACTTCAATAATTTTCTTCCATTTTTCTGCCAATGGTTCATCCTTCCATGCCTCATTAACCACCGGCAGCGAGGTCATATGAACACTTTCTGAATTCATTTTGTTGCCCGGCATGAAATTCCAGATTTCTTCTGAAGTAAATGCAAGTATCGGCGCCATTATTCGGGCCAGGGAGTCGAGTATTTTGTACATGACGGTTTGTGCACTTCTTCTTTCTTTGGATTGAGATGGTGACGTGTATAAGCGGTCTTTGAGAATATCAAGATAAAATGCAGAAAGATCGACGATACAGTAGTTATAAAGGGCGTGATAAATAATGTGAAATTCGTAAGAATCGTAAGCCCTGCGTGTCCTTTGAACCAACTCCTGAAGCCTGTGCAGCGCGAATCGATCCAGTTCAGACATCTCATCATAAGAGACCACATCCTTTTCTGGATCAAAATCATACAAATTACCCAGCAGGAATCGGCTGGTATTTCTTATTCTTCTGTAGGCATCACTCAACTGTTTTAATATATTTTCAGAGATACGAATGTCATCTCTGTAATCAGACGCAGATACCCATAAACGGAGGATTTCAGCCCCATGCTTTTTAATCACCTCTTCCGGTGCCACGACATTACCAAGAGACTTGGACATTTTTTTGCCTTCGGCATCGACGACAAATCCATGCGTCAAAACAGATTTGTAAGGGGCACTTCCCCTTGTTCCCACTGCCGTGAGAAGTGAACTGTGAAACCATCCTCTGTGCTGGTCACTGCCTTCCAGGTAGAGATCTGCCGGCCATTTAAGGTTCGAACGTTGTTCCAGTACCGCCGCATGGCTGACTCCGGAATCAAACCATACGTCCAGAATATCATCTTCTTTAATGAACGCCTTGTTGCCGCATGTTTTACATACGGCATCTTCAGGAAGCAGTTCTTCCACATTTTTTTCAAACCATATATCAGCACCATTTTCCTCAAACAATGTATAGATATGGTTGATGATATCCGAATTGAGATACATCTCATTGCATTTCTCGCAATAAAAAATAGCGATGGGAACGCCCCATGCCCGTTGCCTCGAAACACACCAGTCCGGGCGATTTTCAATCATACCGTAGATTCGTTCTTTTCCCCAATGTGGAATCCAAGTCACCCTGTCGATCTCTTTCAGGGCATTTTTTCTCAATCCTGTTTTGTCCATGGATATAAACCACTGAGGTGTGGCCCTAAAAATGACCGGCTTCTTGCATCGCCAGCAATGAGGATAAGAATGCTCCATTTTTCCTCGGGCTATTAGAGCGCTGTTTTTATGCAGATGCTCAACGATATTCGAATTGGCTTCGAAAACAAACTGGCCGCTAAAAAAATCGGCTTCTTGAGTAAAACAACCGCTGTCATCTACCGGAGAGTATGCATCTAAATCATATAAAAGTCCTACTTCATAATCTTCACGCCCATGACCGGGAGCGGTATGAACGCATCCTGTTCCGGCTTCAAGCGTTACATGAGATCCCATGATGATCAATGATTCACGGTCATATATCGGGTGACGGCATCTTTTTCGCTCAAGTTCGTCAGCCCTAATCTCGGCAAGTATGGAGAAGTCTGAAATCCCAAAAGTTTTCATGCAATCTTCTACCAGTTCCTTTGCCAGAATAAGTACTTCACCATTTTTAGTATCCACAGCTGCATAAATAATATCTGGGTGAAGGGCAATGGCCAGGTTCGCCGGGATGGTCCAGGGAGTTGTCGTCCAAATAACCACAAACACCTTTTTATCTGTCAGACTTTTAATCTTACGACTTAAATCATCCTGAAGCAAAAATTTAACATAAATAGACGGTGATGATTCATCATGATATTCAATTTCTGCTTCAGCAAGGGCTGTTTTACAACTACAACACCAGTATATCGGTTTTTTGCTCCGAAAAAGACTACCTTCCAGTGCAAAGTTGTTGCACTCACGGGCAATCGTAGCTTCGTAAGCGTAATTCATTGTCAAATATGGATTTTCCCATTCACCCATGACCCCCAATCGTTTAAATTCTTCCCGCTGTATATCAATATATTTTTCAGCATAAGCCCTGCACAGTTTGCGAATCTCACTTTGAGACATTTTTAATTTCCTGGGCCCCAGCTCTTTTTCAACATTGTGTTCAACGGGAAGTCCGTGACAATCCCAGCCCGGAACATAAACAGCATCATAACCAGCCATCTGGCGGGAACGAACAATAAAGTCCTTTAAAATCTTATTGAGCGCCGTGCCAATATGAATATGACCGTTTGCATAGGGTGGGCCATCGTGCAAAATAAATGGCTCACGACCCTTGGAAGTTTGTCTGATTTTTTCATATAATCGACGCTCATCCCACACCTTCAACTGCTCTGGCTCGCGCTTTGCCAAACTGGCTTTCATAGGAAATTTTGTATTGGGAAGGTTGAGTGTTTCTTTATAGTCCATATAACCTCCAAAAGCGGCTTTTCACGCCCCCATCTGCTCTTAAACAAAACAGGATATATAGTTTCAGTCGTCTAATTCATTTTGCCTTCACTCATTGCCATGAAGACTCATAGAATGGATTCTTAAATTTTGAAAGGTACTTTTAAAACAGTTTTCTGTCAAGGAAATAACCAGGTGCATGTTAACTTTGCCCTAAACCAAAAAGCCCGGGCAGTGTCTTGTCCGGGCTTTCAATGTAATCCTAAACCGCTAGTTAGTGTTCATCCATAAATGAGGATTTTTGTTCAAGATCAAGGCCTACGAAAAAAAACCACAGGCATATGTTAACATTCCGAGGATTACTTTTTGAGCATAACGCAGATATTTGATAAAAAGAACATTTATGGATGGCTAATATTTTGAATTTAAAAAAAACGGCCTAATATATCCCAAAATCTTTCAATACTTCATTGATGCCGAGTTTTCTGACCTTAAGTCTTAAAAACTCTGCAATCGTTGGTTGATACACCTGTACTTTAAGATACATGCGGGCTTCCGAGGGTGTCTTCCCCCCCTTTTTATTATTGCATGATCTACAGGAAGAAACACAGTTTTCAAATGTGGTTTTTCCGCCTCTGGATCTTGGTGTGATATGATCAATGGTAAGTTTCCCATATTGGCTTCCACAATATGCACACTTGAATCCATCTCTGATCAGGACATTTTTTTTACTAAAAGGTACTCTGTTGATGTAAAGCGTTCTTATAAGTTTCATCAACCGCATGACCGCAGGAATTTTAATAACAATGCCTTCTGCAGTTCTAATTATTTTTTCAGAATGTTTTAAGACCTGTACCTTTCCTTTTGTGACAAGGCACATTGCCCGCTTCCA
>DNGT01000194.1 GCA_003486165.1 Desulfobacteraceae bacterium | reverse complement strand
GTTGTAATCGCCAAATTGAGCCAAGACATTGCCTGATATGAGATCAACCAACTGCGCGTATACGGTTGTTGTGCCGACATCCACGGCAATGGCATAGTTCCGGTCGGTGGTATCCCCAGGCTGAATATGTATGATATGCGTCTTTCTTCCGGACAGCACCGGTCGAGCGAGCGTGGCCGTTACTTTGAAATTGCCTTGTCTTAATATATCGGAAATTTTCCGGATCACCGGAAGTTCAACCACCAGACGGTGTTCATCATGTTTTGCTTTTAAAAAAGAAATCAGTCTTGTTACATCCGGAAGGTTATCCTGAGAGGTCGGTTCTGGAAGTTCGAGATATTTTTTCTCCACCGGAGGCATGAAAAGACCTTTATCCTTCAGTTCTTCGAGATTCATTTCCCAGATCCGAGCCGTCTTTCGAGGCGTTTTTTGTAAGTTGAGCACGCCGGCATCAACCTCCGATTCGATGGGAATGCGAACCACAAGATCACTTAATGCATGGGACAAACATGCCTGCCGGTACCCTTTTTCAACATCTTTTTTATCTAATTTTTCTGTTATGCCGCCGCCGACATTTCCATCTTCGATAATAATGCGGCACTTCCCGCACACACCTTCTCCACCGCAGGATGCATTAATATGAACCCCGGCTCTCATGGCAGCCCGGATTAGATTTTCTCCTTTAGTAACGGTAAGTTTAACATTATGCGGCAGAAATAATATGTTACATTTATCCATTTTTTATGAATCCAGCCTTTCAAGAAGATGATAAAAAAGATCTGAGATATAAACGATGCCGATAGCTTTATCCCCGTCTAATACGGGTATGCGACGAACATGTTTTTTAATCATGATATCCAATATCATCATTAAATGTGTTTCCGGTTTGACGGTGATGACATCCGTGGTCATAATATCTCCAACAAGAATAGATTGGGCTTTTTTGCAGGCATTGTCAACCAGCCCCTCAATATCAATGTCTTCCATCATTCCCCAAATATGGATATGCTTGGGGCGTATAAATAGAAGAATATCGTACATAGAAATCATTCCGATCAAACGCCCGGCATCGTCCGTAACCATCATCCCGAAAATTTTTTTTTGCTCTTTTTCACTGGCTTTCCTGAACATGCGAACGGCCTCACTAATGGGGATGTCAGGACGGAGCGTGTTAAATTCGGTATACATGACATCCTTTGCCGTTGCCTTCATTGTCTTACTTTTCATGTATGATCGCTTAATTTTTCATGTCGATGTAAACCATACAGATCCGAGTCGTTGATCATTTTGATAGAGCGATAATATATTCTGTCAGCCTGTATGGATTTGTCAAGCGAACAGTATTACATCTTATGTATTGGTCTGAATTTCTTTGGGTCTGAGTGTGGACAGTCCTTTTGTCAGCTCCAGTAAAACCCCCATCCCTTCTTTGACCTCGGGGTTTCCCAAGGCCCACAGCAACCCCCATGCACCTGCAGGTTTTGCGCATGAAAGATCAACGCGTGACGGAACCTCGGCTGCTCTGTCCAATACTTCCAATGCCTCAGGAGTGGTCAGTTTCTTGAAAGAGCCAAGAAGCTTTACCAGCCCGTCTCCAATTTGTGCCATATCTTCAGCCGTGTATGTTTCAGCTGTTTTTTTAATGATTTCCAAAGAAGATCTAAAGAGGGTAAATACACCTTTCTTCTCCAGGTCATCCATATAAAAAATTATTTGGGGAACCGTGGATTTGAGTAAAGGCTCTGCTATCAAAACAAAATCAATAATATTTTTTAATTGATCCAGAGAATAGGTCAGATTTCGGATATTTCTCAAGGCCTTTTTAATAAAAAACAGCAGGTCTTCCAGCTGAAAATCGGCCTCAATGTCGGCAAGTTCAACAATAAGAGCCTTGACCGCCTCATTGACCCGGGGGGTTAATTCGTCTTTGAGTTCACTGATGGATCTGGCAGAATCGGAAAGCGGAGCAATCTCCTTTTCCAGCTGTTCGAGTCGATTTAGGATGATTTCTTCATGATTCATGGCCGTCACCTCCTTTATGCCACTTTTCGTAATTTGCCGGCAATGTTCATTTGCGGTTCTAGCGGCAGGTCAAGGCCTTTCATCATCAGATTCCAGTAAACCCACCGAAACATCATTTTTCCCCAGTGGTTGTTTAAGCTCTCCTGCAGCAGGGAAAAAGGCCCCATTCCGGGAAATGGAAATTTGCCGGGCAACGGCTCCACATTGTAATTAAAATCAAGAAGAATCGCCTTTTCAAATCCAGATGCCAGAAAACAGGTGGCATGACCGTCAAAGGTGGGCTTGGCTTCATGGCCGTCGATCTCACGAATCAGGTTCTCAACCAGTGTATAGGCCTGGTAGTGGGCTACGGAACCGGCTTTTGACGTGGGAACATTGGTGGTGTCTCCAATAGCAAACACCCGATCAAACTTTTCGGCCTTTAGGGTATGGTTGTCCGTGGGCACAAACCCCACTGCATCTGAAATACCCGAATCGATCAGCGCTTTATCTCCCACATTGGGGGGAATGGCCACAAGAAGATCATATCCAACCTTTTCACCTTTGCCGGATTCAATGGTCTTTTCATTCGCGTTGACCTGGGCCAGATCAAAATACGGCGTCACCTTGATATTCTTCTTGGCGGCAAACTCTGCCAAAATCCCGGCGGCCACGGGTTTTGTAAACACATTGTCCAGCGGCGTGACAAATTCGATGTCCACTTTATCCCGCACCCCATTGACCGTAAAAAACCAGTCCGCCATGAAAACAAACTCCAGCGGTGCAATGGGACATTTAAATGGAAACTCGGCAATGTTTAAAACCACCTTACCGGAATCAAAATATTTCAACTTCTTATAAAGTTCCAACGCCCCTTCNNGCAATATCGCATCCCGTGGCGATCACCAGCCAGTCGTAATCATATTGACCACCTGTTTCGGTCTCTACTCGCCGTTCGTCGGTGTTAATTTTGATCACGTTGTCAAAAACAAAATTGACCCCCTTGGGGATGAATTCCTTTTTGGGTTTGATGACGTCGTGTTCCGCGTAAACACCGAACGGTATGAATAAATAACCGGCCTGGTAGTGGTGCTGCTCTTTCCGATCGATAATGGTGATGTCCCATTCGGACTCCACCAGCTCTTTTCGAAGCATGTTGGCCACGATGGTGCCACCTGCGCCCGAACCCAATATCAATATTTTTCTCATAACGCCTCCCTCTTATTTATAGATTAATTAAAATTTAAAATAATGCATCAGGTGATGGCAGTTATACCGAAAAGCTCTGCCGTTATAATCATTTATATCATGGGTGTTTACGGTGAGTTAAGGTATGGTTTATTATAATTTATCGTTACCCAACGGTAATCAACGTAAATATCTGGCAGCTTGGGTGGGCAAGTGAATGTATTTCAGTTGAGTACGAATACACAGAGAAATTTAGCACAAATTCTAACTTAAAAGGTGCTACAATAAGTGGGGGCCGTTCAGAACCTTTAAAGCTCTGACCTCCGCTCAAACAGGATGGCGGAGGCCAGCTCTTTAGAGATGACAGATAATTATTTGTTTCCGAAGATTTTCGGTGGCTTCTGCGTGTCTCCCGTGGCATTGGGAAAATCTTTGGCGACATAAGCCTTTTTGCCGGTTTCGATCAGGTGGTTGGCCTCTTCCGTAAACTTGACAAAACGCAACTTGCACTCATAGAACCCATGCCACCAGGCATAGTCNNTCCGTCATAAAAATCGTTGATCCAAGAATCACCATGGCAGGCCCGGCAGACATTCTTCATTTTTTCACGTTCCATTTTCCAGTCGGTTCCCGAGGGTAAGGGTTTGAAATCCTGGGGTCGGACCGTCAGCGGTGCCTGGGTCTCCCAGGAGAGCCGCTCGGTNNAGTTCATAGAACTCCACTTCGAGACGCTCGTCGAAAAATTTGGTCTTGTCAAGCAATCCTTTTTCATAAAGCTCGTCAAACTTTGCTTTGGCCGGTTTGAAGTAGACTTCGTTATAGTCTTCCACTGCTTTGTCGAATCCGTCATAAAAATCGTTGATCCANNGTCTCCCAGGAGAGCCGCTCGGTTACGTCATGGGTTCCCATGACCTTTCCTGAACCTGACATATGGCAGGCCGCACAGGTCGGGGCACGATAATCCGTGCCCGGTGTCCAGGTACCCGGGGCTGAGTTAAAATTGTATTCGTCTTTATAGGCATGATACATCGTTCCATGCTTGGACTCATTATAAATTTCGATTTGCGGATGGTCAGGTCCCAAGTGACACTGGTCACAGGCCTCGGGCATTCTTGCTTCAGCCACAGAAAAGCGGTGGCGTGTATGGCATGAGGTGCAAGACCCTTTACTCCCGTCAACATTCAGCCTGCCAACACCGACATTGGGCCAGGTAGCAGGATCAATGACCCCGTTTTTGTCCAGCTGAATTACCGTTCCATGGCAGTTGAAGCAACCTGTTTTCCGCTCGTTGTCAGAGTTCATGCCTTTGTTCAGCCAAGGATCCAGCTTCCACATGATCTCAATGGTATTGGCGTGCTTACTCTTGCTGTATTGGGTCACCTCGTCGGGATGGCATCGGGAGCAGTCTTTTGGTGTGACGATTGCGGCGATGGGCACCTTGTACTTCTGCTCTCCGTATGGAAGGTCCTTTTGGCTGTAGTACTTCTCATGTGCTTTGGCCACGTCGGTATCGCCGGGTTGCGCCAAATGGCAGTCCAGGCAGGTGATACCGGCACTGGCGTGACGGCTTCGGGCCCAGTCGTCAAAAATCCCTGGATTGGTGGCCTTGTGGCATTCGATGCATGCCACCGCCTCGGGCGGCATGCTGCGTTCGATCCGGAACTCCTTCACCTTGGGGAAGTTCTGCTGTGCATTAACCGACAGCANNGCCTGATAGGGAAGTCGCCGATACTGCTTATACATAATGTACATGCTCTCATTGTGAACCAGACCGTAATGACAGTCCACGCACTTTTTTTCGTAGCCCGGACGAGCATAGATCACCGACCGGTGTGCCAGCATGGCGCCTCGTTTGCCAGGCATGGCGAGCAGATTTCTATGGCACTTCTGGCACTGGGCGTTGTCAAAGGATTCGTAGGCCGCCTCCCGGTTTTTTTTGCGATTGTATTCTTTAATTAGGAAATGCTTAATGACGTCCTTGGCGCCGTGATAGGTTTTGGCAAAGAAGAAGTCGAAAGTCTTGTGAGGCGCCGGCAGGTGACAGTCCATGCAGTCGGCCACGAATCCCTGGGCATTGTTAACATGGGTGGAGGATCGCCAGGCAACCACTGCCGGCTTGATCTCATGGCACGTGGCGCAAAAATCCGGAGTAGAGGTGCGTACCATGGTATAGTAGGTCATGCTGAACAGCGGAAAAGCGATGATAACACCCAATAAAACGAGAGACATCCATATGAAGTGTTTTTTCATGACGTTACTTTTGAGTTAGGCTTGTAATTGTTTCTTATAGGTTAGCTTAGATACAAAGGATCTCTGATAAACCTCTATGATTATATATATCAGGTATAATATCATAACCGTCAAGCAACAAAATTGTAAAATTTGTAACAGCAAAAGGCTTCTTTATATCAGGGTTGATGGATGGAACGAAAAATATTGAAATGTTTGATCAAAAATTCGGCGACCTGTTTAACGGCTCCTAAGGAAAATACCGGCACATCAAGATCGACATCTGAATCCGTGATGAGAGCGATTAAATATTTATCGTTTTTGCACAACGGTTCGTTTATTATCTCAGTTCTAAATATCTCCATTTTGGGGTGATCTCCCCCTTTATAGCCTTCGGTCAATATGATGTCCATTCCATTAAAATAGGATAATAACTCATCCGGCTTGTGATCATGTGCCACATCCATCACCATCCCAATTTGATAGGGAGATGAAATAACGGTGGCAGATGCACCGGCATGTTTATGTCGCCAGCTGTCTTTTCCGGGTTTGTCCATTTCAAAACCATGAACATCGTGTTTAATGGTGCCAACCTTTAGACCTCGGCCGATCAGTTCCGGAATCAATTTTTCTATAAAAGTCGTCTTTCCTGATCCTGAATTTCCGACGACGGAAACAAAAGGAGTGGATGTTTTTTTCTTTGATATTTTCATGATGTTCATTTGATAAGATCTTGTTATTTTAGCCTTACGAAATTTTTAGCTTCGGCAAGCATTTACTTAAAAATGTTGTTAAATATTTTATCATCTGCCAGCATACATTCTTTTTTCAAAAGACGATATTTTTCCAAAAGCGCTTTTCCTTCTCTGGTCAAACGGCTTCCCATTTTTTTATCTGAATGGACGATTTTGGCATTTAGATGTTTTTCAGTGTACTTAATCTTACTCCAAACCGCTTTGTATGACATTTTCATCATTTTTGCGGCCTGATTAATAGATCCGGTATGTTCAACATGTTCCAGAATCTTCATTCTTCCTTCGCCAATAATGATACGGTCATTTTCATCCACAATCCATTGGCTCGATTTTAGTTTAAATGCTACCATGTTTCCTTTCTGAACAAACAGGAATTTCCAATCAATTATCTTGTCATAAAATGACTTTGAAATAAAAACAAATTTTTTCTTTTATAGAATTAACTGGTCTGAAATTTATACCCCACACCTGCCACGGTAACAAGATATAGCGGTGTTTCGATCTCAGGCTCAATTTTTTTTCTCAAGCGTTGCACGTGGACATCCACAGCACGACTGGTCTGATACAGTTGAGAATCGCGCCATATCTGTTGTTGAATGAATTCCCGGGAAAGGACTTCATCGGGATAAGAAACAAAGAGCTCCAGCAATTCATATTCCGTCTTGGTCAGTTTCACACGCTTTCCGCGAATCGTAACACTTCTCGATTTAAAATTTATGGCCAGATTGTTGTATTCGTAAAAATTGTTTACCAGGCTTCTTTCTAGCCTTTTAAAGACAGACTTGATTCTTGCAGAAAGCTCCAGAAAGTTAAACGGTTTTACCATATAATCATCCGCGCCGCATTCAAGCCCCAACACCTTGTCTGCAACCCCGTCTCGAGCCGTCAGCATAATGATTGGAAAATTGAATTCCCTTCGCATAATCTCACAGGCTTTGATTCCGTCGATATCCGGAAGATTTAGATCGAGAATCACCAGATCCGGCCTGCTGGTCTTCGCAATATGAAGGCCAATTCTCCCGTTAAGTGCGGTCAACACTTCATAACCGTCCAGTTCCAAATTCCCCTTAATGGTCTGAACAATATCTTTGTCATCATCCACGACCAGAACACGGTATCTGCCTTTTTGAATCCCATCTGCCATGGAAATTAACCTGTCCTATACAAAATCATAACCCCTTTAACACCATACGTACATCATTTTACCTTATCTGTAAAACAATTCTAAACAGCGATATCTTGTCTTTGCTTCAACCCCGATGAATTTGACTCTCCGTATCAAATAAAGTAAGATTGTTTTGCAATTTGNNCCCCATATGAGAGGTCAATATTTTGAAAAGATTACACCTTTCGCTTCAGATTAAATTTCTGTTGAGCATTATACTAATTATTGTTCCGGTTTTAGGTATTATATTTACCTGGACGGGCATCCAAAATGAACAACAGGCAAAAGAACAGGTGTTGACTCAAGCAAGGGTGCTATCAAGACAGGTCATTTTGACACGGCAGTGGATCACCGACTGCGGTGGTATCATGGTGCCTTTGGAGAGCAAAGGCGCCCAAAATACAACGTGTTTTATCGATGATCGGCTTCATACTTCCAGAGGATGGTACCAGCGATTTACCCCTGCAATGGTGACAAGAAAGCTGTCGCAGTATTCTCTGAATCAGGACCTGTATGGTTTTCGTCTTGCCAGCCTGACGCCGTTGAATCCGGAAAACACGCCGGATAGCTTTGAACAAAAAGCTTTGAATAACTTTACACAACAAAAGTTAGATGAATTATTCAGGTTCGAAAAACGCGACGGGAAACACTATTTTCATTATATCGTGCCGCTCTATATGGAAAAGGGATGTCTTAACTGTCACAAAACAACAAAAGAATCTCCGAATGCCGTCAGGGGGGGATTGAGCATTTTTTTGCCGATAGACCAGATGAGCCTGTCCATTAAAAACAATCACCTTAAGCTGGCTGTTTATGGAACCTCTCTTATTCTCCTGACAATCTTTACCCTATTTATTCTCATGCGTCGTGTGGTGATAAAGCCACTCCATGAATTAGAAAAGATGACCAGTGAAATTGGACGAGGCAACCTGGATGCACGGGTACATATTAATACCGGAGATGAATTCGAAAAGCTTGGATTAGCCTTTAACCACATGGCATTAAGACTTTCAAAAGGACGTGAATTTCTGGAAGAAAAGATTGCCCAGGCAACGCGTGAACTTTCCGAAGCCAACCAGGAGTTGAAAACGCTGGATCAACTCAAGTCCGATTTTTTGGCCAACATGTCTCATGAGCTCCGATCCCCGTTGACGGTAATCCGAGGAGGAATCGACTACCTCAACCGAAAAATTAAAATAGAAGACAATCGAAATTACCTTAACATCATCGACAAAAATCTGACCCGGCTGATACATCTGGTCTCCGATATGTTCGATTTCACAAAAATTGAAGCCAAGAAGATCGATTGGTCTTTTGAGCATGAAAACTTGACCCTATTAATTTATGAAGTCACAGAAATCATACGCCCCTTGGCCATTGAGAAAAAAATTGAACTTATCTATGAAAAACCCGGAGACATTATTGTAGAGTTTGATCTTGAACGTATCGAACAGGTTCTGGTGAATCTCATTGAAAACGCCATTAAATTTTCTGATCACAAAACAATAATACGAATAAACGTTCAACAAGATTCGGAATCGGTGACCGTTTCAATAAAAGACCAGGGAATCGGTATTCCTGAAAAAAATATTGAGTCCATATTTGATAAATTTTCAACGGCTCCATCCGGAAGAGACGGTAAGACCGAAGGAACAGGTCTGGGACTGGCCATCTGCAAGGCCATTGTGGAGGCTCACGGCGGCAAGATCTGGGCGGAAAGCATTAGCGGCGTTTCAAGCACGTTTTATTTCACGCTTCCCAAAAAAAGATCATAGATGAACTTTTCTATCGTATTCAACGAAAAATAATGAGTGGAGGATGACAGATGTTTCAGAAAAAAGACTGGAAGATGACGTTTGCGCTGATTCTTTTGATTGTTTTGTTGGGTGGGTATTATGATAAATTAGGCGTTGAAGCTCGTACAATGGTATTGCCGTTGGCAATTTTTATTGCTGCAGGAATGATAATTGCGCGTTTAAAAAAGCTCGAATATGAAATGACGACATCCAGGTTGAACGCAAGGGAAGCCATTGTTCAAACTTTCAGACTTATAGACCAAAAAGGAAATGAAAGCGTTTCAATTTCAACCGGCCCCGAAAAACAGTTAATGACGTTCTTCGATTCGGATCACATCCCACGTGCCACGTTGAATGTATTGGACAATGCACCGGTTCTGAAGCTCGTAGGAAACAAAGGCAGTGTAACTATTGAATTCGATAAAGAAGGCCTGCCGCAATTAAACCTGAAAGATGAAGCAGGTTCTATCATATGGTCGGCTGTGTAAAAGCAATATTTCGGTTTTTTCGATATTCCTAAAGCGCAAAAAATCAAAAAGGGGTGACAATATGGACATGGAAATATTCGAGGATATGGAGGCATCGGATCTGAAAAAATATCTAAAATTTCTTCTTTGGCATTACCGTCTTGTGGATGCATTCTGGTTTATCTATTTAACCGAACAATTTGATCAACAGACCGCCGAACATATCAACGAAAGGGTGTGGGACCGTGTATCAGCAATGGCCGCTAAAGATCTTGTGGAACGATTTCAGATTCAAGAAAAGGGGCTTAAAGCATTTGTCAAGGCCCAAAAGCTTTTCCCCTGGTGCATTCTTGTGGGATACCAGATTCATGAATCCGACAACGAAGTGATCATTTCCGTTCCTTCCTGTCCAACTCAGGAAGCCAGACTCAAGCGAGGTTTGGGTGAATATGTATGTAAAGAAATGCATCGAAAAGAATTCAACAGTTTTGCCCGAGTCGTTGATGACAGGATAAGGGTTGAATGCCTTTTCGCACCTCCGGACCCTCATCCTGAAAACATGTTTTGCAAGTGGCGCTTTTATATCGATTCATGAATTTACAACCTCGAAATTTGAGTAAGGTGTTGCTAAATTACAAATTAAATAGCATAGTAACCATTAACGTCGCTTACAAATGAAAACCTTGTACCGCCGAAAGGAGGACCGATGTATTTACCAAAAACATATGAAGACTTTATAAAGAAATATCCTAATGTTTTGAAGTATTATCAGCATTTGGGCAAGTCATGCCGGGAAGAAGGCCCTTTGGATGAAAAATGCCAGGACCTCGTTAAGCTGGGTATTGCCATCGGCGCCAACTCCAGAGGTGCGGTCATGTCTTCTGTCCGAAAGGCTTTAGCGGCCGGTGCAACCTCCGACGAGATTCTTCATGCGGTTTTATTGTCCTTAACCACCACCGGATTTCCAAACATGATTGCTGCCATGGGGTGGGCCAACGAAGTGCTCGAAAAACATCAGACATAATGCCTTGTTATTGCACTAAATATCACGCAATATCTGCGGGTAATAACGCCGGTTACTGAAGTTTTCCGTGCTCCGCCAGATCTTTTAGTCCGCCAAGGTCTTTCAATATTATATCCCGGCCACTGGTATCGATCAAGTGATGCTGGTTCATTTTCGTTAGAATCCGTGAAAGGGTTTCAGGAATGGTACCCAGAAGGCTTGCCAGTTGGCCTTTAGAAATATTTAAAGCGACAACATCGGTTCGACCCTGTTCCTGGCTCAAATATACCAGGTATGAAGCAAGCCGCCCGGGAACTTCCTTTAAGGAAAGATTTTCGATCTGCACGGTAAACTGGCGCAGCCGCATGGAAAGTACGCCAAGCATATTCAGAGCAAGAGAAGGATTTTTGGATATCAGGTCAACAAACGCCGTCCTCGGGAAAAAAAGGAGGTGGCTTTTAAGGAGGGTCTGTGCATTGGCCGGAAATTTCCTTCCGGCGAAAACCGGAACTTCGCCAAAGGGATTCCCGGGTCCATAAATATGAAGAATATGTTCTTTGCCTTCGAAGGAAACTTTATAAATTTTCACTTTGCCATCAGCAACAATATAAAAACCATTACAGTCGTCGCCTTCTAAAAAAATCGTCTTCCCCTTGTCACAAAACTTGTCCACTGAAATCTGTCTAACGTCGTTCAGCTGCTCTTCGGATAAACCGTTAAAAAGGGGTGCATCTGAAATAATCTGTAGAATTTTTTTCATGATTTTTTCTTTTTTCAAAAATTATCACGCTTTTTTGACTTAAGTCAAGGTACTGGTTGTGTTTATCTTTTATAATGTAAATCAAAAGCCAGGAAAGAGCTAATAAATCCATTTCGGATACATCGAAACCCTGAATCTTAAAACCATCATTTAATCAAATAAAAAAAGGAGGCCATTATGTTTTGTTTTCAATGTGAACAAACGGCAAAAGGTGAAGGATGCACAAAAATCGGCGTGTGCGGGAAGCAACCGGAGGTTGCAGCCCTTCAGGATCTTTTGATTTATACGGTAAAGGGACTGTCTCAGGTGGCACTTGAAGGTCGAAACGTCGCTATCAAGGATACAGCCATCGACCATTTTGTATGTGAAGCCATCTTTTCCACGCTAACCAATGTCGATTTTGATCCCGATCGATTCGTGGAACTGATCCACAAAACCGCAAATTTAAGAGATGAACTCAAGGCAAAAGTCTCATCAGCCGGCGGAAAGACCGATTTTCCGGAAGGACCTGTCAATTTCACACCTGAGGCAAATAGAGAAGGTCTTGTGGCCCAGGGAGAAAAAGTCGGCGTTAAATCCGATCCTGATATTAATCCTGACATTCTTTCGTTACAGCAGCTTTTAATATACGGTATCAAGGGGGTGGCCGCCTATGCGGATCATGCAAAAATCCTTGGAAAAACCGATGAAAGAATTTTTGATTTTATTCATGACGCCATGGCTGCTACGTTGAACAAGGATCTGGGTGCTGACGATTATGTTGGGCTCGTTTTCAAATGCGGTGAAATCAACCTCATCGCCATGGAGATTTTGGATGCGGCAAATACAGGGGCATACGGCCATCCGGTTCCCACATCCGTCCCCCTGGGCGCTAAAAAAGGTAAGGCCATCCTGGTTTCAGGGCATGATTTAAAAGACCTGGAATACATCCTGAAACAAACTCAAGGAAAAGGAATTTATGTTTATACTCACGGTGAGATGCTCCCCTGCCATGGGTATCCCGAGTTGAAAAAATATGATCACTTCTATGGTCATTACGGCACTGCCTGGCAGAATCAGGCCAAAGAGTTTGCTGCGTTTCCAGGGGCAATTTTAATGACCACCAACTGCATTCAGAAACCCAAAGATTCATATGAAGATAACATTTTCACCACCGGCCTGGTGGGCTGGCCCGGGGTCACCCATATTGCCGACAAAAATTTTGCTCCAGTCATCGAAAAGGCTTTAGAATTACCCGGATTTAAGGAAGACACCCAGGGCAAGTCCGTGATGGTCGGGTTTGCCAGGAATGCGGTCATGGGCGTTGCAGGCACGGTGATCGAAGCGGTGAAGAACAAAGCCATCCGTCATTTTTTTCTGGTGGCCGGATGCGACGGCGCCAAGCCCGGACGGAATTACTACACGGAATTCGTGGAAAAAGTGCCTGAAGATTGCGTGGTCCTGACCCTTGCCTGCGGCAAATTCCGCTTCTTTGATAAGGATTTGGGAGATATCGGCGGAATTCCGAGACTTCTGGATGTCGGCCAGTGCAACGACGCCTATTCTGCCGTTCAAATTGCATCGGCCCTGGCCAATGCCTTTGAGTGCGGGGTGAATGACCTTCCGTTGTCCATGATTCTGTCATGGTATGAACAAAAAGCCTGTGCGATTCTGCTGAGCCTGCTGTATCTGGGAATCAAAGATATCCGACTGGGTCCGAGCCTGCCGGCTTTTGTTTCGCCGAATATCCTCAATGTTCTGGTGGAAAAGTTCAATATTATGCCGATCAAGACACCGGATGAAGATCTGAAAGCGATTTTAGGATAATTCTTTCTCGACAGGGTTCACAAGATGATTAGAGTATGTCTTGTGAATCCTGTTAAGCCGAATGTGTTAACGGGCCGAGCTTCTCCGTGGAACTACATTGGCGGAGTGGCTTCGTCATTTCAATGATTTAGTAGTGGGGGAGACCGCGGCTCCCGCATGCTTTTCTCGGGAGAACGCGGAGGGATGAGGAATGCCACCACTTCTAAGTCATTGAAATGACCAGACACGGAGACACCAGAGTGAAACGGGGGAGCGCATACCGTTAACGCGTATGTTAATCCTTTAAAAAATGGTTGATCATAGGAGGAACCAAAATGAAATGCCCGGGACAGGACAGCCGATACTGGAACCCAAGTGCTATTTTTGAGGCAAAATGTCCGGAATGTGGCCAATCAGTTGAGTTTTTCAAGGACGATACCACTCGAAAATGCCCCAAATGCGAGCATAAATTCGCCAATCCCAAAATGGATTTCGGGTGTGCATCATACTGCCAGTATGCAACAGAGTGCATTGGGGATCTGCCGCCGGAACTTTTGGCCCAGAAAGAAGACCTTCTAAAAGATCGCATCGCCATAGAGATGAAGCGATATTTTAAAAGTGATTTCAAACGCATCGGCCATGCAACCCGGGTGGCGCGTTATGCTGAAAGGATCGGCAAAAACGAACGGGGCAATCTGGCGGTCATACTGGCCGCAGCGTATTTGCATGACATCGGCATCCACGAAGCTGAAAAAAAGTATAACAGTACGGCCGCAAAATACCAGGAGCAGGAAGGACCGCCCATTGCAAGATCGATCATGATCAAGCTGGGCGCAAAAGAAGAATTGATCGAAGAGGTTTGTGATATCATCGGACATCACCATCACCCCCGGTCCGAGGAAACGCTAAATTTCAAAGTGCTGTACGATGCGGATCTCATCACCAACCTTGAAGAAAAACACAAAGAAAGTGCCATGGATTCAAACAGAATCTACAGNNGGATTTATTTAAACCTATATTGAGCGATTGTTGAGGTTGCCGCAGATACAAGGAAGATGTGATTTCGCTATAGTCAGCTATGCGGAATGGCATCTGACGCAGTAGATGCGGTAAGATCGGCAATCCCGAAGGGTTTCAAATTTTAAAAAATATCAACTAAAACAATTCATTAAAAATAAAAGATNNTTTTATCTCCTTTTAGAATTTGAAACGCTCAGATTAGGTTGGACCATAAAACCAATCACATAAAGGGTTAACTATGAAAACATTACGAAAAATAATCGAAATCGATGAGGAATTGTGTGACGGATGCGGCCAGTGCATCCCCTCTTGTGCCGAAGGCGCCCTTGAAATTGTGGACGGCAAGGCACAGATCATTGCCGACAAACTGTGTGACGGGCTCGGGGCTTGCTTGGGAGAATGTCCTACCGGCGCCCTCCGCGTCATCGAACGTGAGGCTGATGAATTTGATGAGGAAGCGGTTGAGGAGCATCTGGCAGAAAAAGAAGAAGAGATCGCTAAAGAAAAGCAGCATATCTCCCGCGGATGTCCGTCTACTCAGATCCAGACGTTTGTCCCCATTGAATCTCATCCTGAAGCCCAAATTCCAACTGCAATGGGAACCAAGGGCGAATCTGTACTCTCTCACTGGCCGGTTCAAATACGGCTCATCCCACCCAAGGCGCCGTTTCTCAAAGGCGCAGATCTTTTGGTACTGGCCGATTGTGTTGCAGTTGCTTATTCAAGACTGCAAAGTGATTTTATTAAAGGAAAGGTGGTGATGATGGGATGTCCCAAATTCGATGGTGCTGAAGAATATATCCAAAAATTTGCAGAAATTTTCAAAATCGCTGGAATCAAAAGCATTACAACGGTCTATATGGAAGTGCCATGCTGTTCGGGTTTGCCCATGATTGTCAAAAAGGGACTGGAAATGTCCGGCCAAAGCATACCCATGAACGACGTTATCATCAGTACGCGTGGTAAACTAATGGAACAAACCAAAATCATGTAAGTCCTGG
>DNGT01000213.1 GCA_003486165.1 Desulfobacteraceae bacterium | reverse complement strand
CACGAGCACGCCGTTTAACCCCCTAATTTTGTTGTTTCTTCCCGCATTGGGTGGCCTCTTGAGCGGATGGCTGGTATATACCTATGCTCCGGAGGCTGAAGGTCACGGGACGGATGCCGCCATCGACGCCTACCACAGAAAGGGTGGTTTTATACGGGGCAGGGTTCCCATTATCAAGACCATTGCTTCCGCCCTTACTCTGACAACCGGTGGTTCGGGTGGACGGGAAGGTCCCATTGCTCAAATCGGAGCAGGTTTTGGATCCTTTCTGGCAACCGTATTGAAACTGTCGGATCGTGAGCGGAGAATCATGATGGCTGCAGGTGTCGGAGCAGGGGTTGGCAGTATTTTTCGTGCACCCATGGCCGGGGCGCTTTTTGCCGCCGAAGTCCTGTACCGTGATCCTGAATTTGAGCCCGAAGTGATTATTCCTGCGGGCATTTCATCGGTTGTAGCCTATTGCTTGTTTTGCCTGGTAAACGGATGGGGATCTTTGTTTGAATCGCCGGATTTTGTATTTCGAAATCCTCTGGAATTGGGACCTTATATAGTGCTTTCCCTGGTTCTTGTGTGCATCGGTGTTTTTTACATCAAATCATTTTATGGCGTCATCAGGATTTCTAAGGCCATCAAAATCCCCAACCACTTGAAACCCGCCATTGGCGGGCTGTGCACCGGTATTGTTGGTTTTTTCTTACCCCAGACNNTTTTTGTTTTTTCTTGCCATTGGAAAAATTTTTACGACATCATTTTCCATCGGATCCGGCGGCAGCGGCGGTGTATTTGGCCCATCCGTTGTTATCGGAGGTGCCATGGGCGGTGTTGTGGGAAAGATTTTCCATCAAATCATGCCGGGTGTGGTTACTGAACCAGGTGCCTTTGTTATTGTGGGAATGGCGGGTTTTTTTACGGCAGTTTCGAACACTCCGATTTCGACCATTATTTTTGTCAGCGAAATGACCAATTCGTATCATCTACTTCTACCGAGCCTTCTGGTATGCTCCGTATCCTATCTTGCGTCTCGTAAATGGACCATCTATGAAAAGCAGGTTAAAAGCAAGATTGATTCTCCGGCCCATGCAGGTGATTTTTTCGTGGATATTTTGCAGGCAATACGGGTCAAGGATCTCATACATCTGGTGAAAAGGGTGGAAGTAATTCCCAGGGAAATGACTTTTGGGGAATTCAGAAAATTTTTCCCCGAGACAAAGCAGCATTATTTCCCGGTGGTGGATCAGTTTAAAAGACTGGTGGGGATATTTTCCAGCACGGATATCAGAGCCGTACTCTTTTCCACGGGGATCGCAAATCTTGTGGTGATGAATGACGTTGCGACCTTTGATATTATATTTACAACACCTTCAGAAGACCTGAATGCGGTTTTGCAAAAGTTTACCATAAAAAATATCGACAGCCTTCCTGTGGTCAGTGACGACGATCATGGCGTCCTTATCGGGATGTTGAATCGCAGGGAGGTTATTGCATATTACAACGAGCAGATCCAAAAGATGAAAAACAAAACCTAAAGATTCTCATTAATTTTCATACAAGATTTAGGTGTTAATATTTTACTTCAATTAAAAACAGTCCGTGTGCCGGAGCCGTGATCCCGGCAAGGTTGCGATCTTTTGAGATGAGTATCTGTTTAAAGCCATCGGGTGTAATTTTTCCAAGACCGACATCCACAAGTGTTCCCACAATATTGCGCACCATAAATTTTAAAAATCCGTCACCTTCTATTTTTAANNGAAAGCTTTGAAGTCATGGCTGCCGATGATACAGCAGATCGCTTCTTGCATGGCGCTAAGGTTGAGTTTTTTCCGGATATGCCAGGCGTACTGACGGGAGATAGCAGCAGGGAGTAATCGATTCAACATTCTGTAATCATACACTTTGCTTTTAACATCATATCGGGCATGGAACTTTTCTGGAACCACTTTGCACGAAGTTATGACAATATCTTCCGGCAAAAGGCTGTTGAGTCCTTTTAGAAAAGCTTCGGGAGTCAATGATGTGGCGCATCGAAAATTTGCTGCCTGGTTCAAGGCATGTACACCGGCGTCAGTTCTGCCTGAGCCTGTCACAGTAATGCTATTTCCTGTCATCGTCATCAGTGCATTCTCGATTTCGCCCTGAATGGTTCGATCTGCGGCCTGCCGCTGCCAACCGTGATAGGCACTGCCATCGTATTCAATGGTAATTTTAAAGTTTGGCATGAGAAATTCGGACTATAGCCTGTTGCAGGGTATATTCCCAAGCTGGTGTTCTAAAAATTCATCCATCGAATCGGCGAATTTGCTGAGCGGATACTCGACGTCACAGGACCTGCAACGCAGATAAACTTGCCGTCACGATTTTTGAATCACCAGTCGGTCGTTACATTCGGGGCATCGAGGGTATCGTCTATTCATATATTATTTCTTTTAGGATTATCTCATCTGAAGTTTTAGAATGCAGATTGACAATATTGTGCTATTCTGTCAAATAAAATCTAACCTAAACTGAGCGTTTCAAATAGTGATAGGGCTGTAACATATTAATAAATATAGATAAATACAAATAAATATACATTGCTAAAGTCACTAACGGGTTTAATCTAAAGGATGGATTTATTTAAGTAACAAATTGTCACCATTTGAAACCCTTCGGGCTTGTCGAGTTTACCGAATCTGCTGCGTTATGAGACATTTGCAGTAGCAGACTACGGCTGCATGCCTCATGCCCTGCATCTCCGGCAAACTCGACAATCGCTCAATTTAGGTCTAAAATATATCGGTCCGTCATCAAATTTATAAGGAAAAATAACAATGGGAATTATCATGTGTCCTGGTTTTGAGGCTGCCGGAATTGCCGCCGGTCTCAAGAAAAAAAACAAAAAAGATCTCGGCCTCATCTTTTCCAAGGTACCGGCAAATGTCGCCGGTGTATTTACCCGGAACCGGGTGAAGGCTGCGCCGGTAATTCTTGACAGAGAACGGATAAAGTCGGGCGTTTGCCAGGCGATCATTGTTAACAGCGGAAATGCCAATTGCTGTACAGGTGAACAGGGAATTCGTGATGCTGAAACCATGGCAAATTTATCCGCATCTGAACTCGGAATTTCAAAAGATTTGGT
>DNGT01000214.1 GCA_003486165.1 Desulfobacteraceae bacterium | reverse complement strand
AATTTTTTCATAATGAAAGATCTTTCGAAGGGGGATCATCAGGGTCAGCACCATGGCCAGTCCCGAGTGTATAGCGCCGGCCACAAAATAGGGGGCGAAAATCGTGGTGTGCCAGCCGGGCACAACAGCCAGCGCGAAATCCCATGACACCACACTGTGAACGGAAATTACAAGGGGTGTCGCCAATGCGGCAAAAAACAGGTAGCCACGGGCATAGTGCCGCCACTGCTCATGCGCACCGGTCCATCCCAGTGAGATAATCTTGAAGATTTTCTTGCGTACTCCCGAGGCACGATCCCGAACGATGGCGAGATCCGGAAGCATGCCGGTGTACCAAAACAGCGAACTCACCGTAAGGTAAGTACTGATGGCCACGACATCGAACATCAAAGGTGATTGAAAATTTTGCCAAAGGTTCCGCTGGTTGGGAACCGGCAGCATGTAAAATACCAACCAGACGCGGCCCAAATGAATAAACGGAAAAAGACCGGCGATACAGACCGCGAAAACCGTCATGGTTTCGGCAGCCCTGGCGATGGGGTTTCGCCAGCCTGCCCTGAGCAGATGTAAAATGGCGGAGATCAGGGTCCCCGAATGTGCGATACCCACCCAGAAAACAAAATTGATGAGATAGGTTCCCCAGGCTACCGGAATGTTCATTCCGGCCACGCCGATACCCGTCAATATCTGATAAATCCAGCAGGCGGCACCGGTNNTCGGTCATTTTATCTTAAGAAATTTGTAATAGTTTAGTTCATTGAAACAAGTCGATTTCAAAAGAGCTTCATGTATGATTAAATTTTTGTCTGGAAGCTGTCTGAGTGAATTAGAGATCGTTTTGAAAGAACCATAAGCGATTTAACACGTTATGGATGAATCCTCCTGTTAAAATAGATACCTTTATTAATAGCCCGGGCAGGTTCTTTCATTACGATCCATTATTCACGAGTTCTTTCAGAAAAATTTTAATCATACATGAAGCGGTAATGTCTTCAAAAGGCTAAAGTGTTACACCAATTTCTTTTAACCTGCGACGTCAAAGGCTTTTTAGCAATAATCGGGTGCGAAACTTGAGTTTATATATTTTGGACCACTTTTTTCAAGTAAATCACCGCCGGCTTGGTGTTCAGATACCCCATCACCTGATACGCCCTCGGGTCCCGTACCATCTGCCGAACCCAGCTCTTTTTGTCCATGAGATTCCCGAACAACAGGGCGCCGGTGGGACAGGTTTGCACACATGCCGGGACGACTTCCCCGTCTTTTATCATTCTATTTTCATCCTTGGCGACCCCATGAGCGACTTTTATCCGCTGAACGCAAAACGAGCACTTTTCCATGACCCCTTTGCTGCGAACAGTGACCTCCGGATTGAGTTGAAGATTGAGGGGCGTGGGCCACTGCCAGTCGAACCAGTTGAAGCGTCGTACTTTATACGGGCAGTTCTGGCTGCAAAATCGGGTGCCAATGCAACGGTTATAAATCTGATTGTTAATCCCTTCTTTCGAATGGTGGGGGGCAAACACCGGGCAAACCGATTCGCACGGCGCATTGTCACAGTGCTGACACAGCATGGGAAGAAAAACAATCTTATTCGAAGCTTCATGATCAAGATAGCGCTCCACCTGAAGCCATGCCATTTCTCGTCCATCCCGGATGCCGTCAATTCCCACCACGCCGAGGTTGTTTTCCGCATAACAGGCCGCTGCACAAGCGCTGCACCCGATGCATTTGTCCAGATCAACAACCATTGACCAGCGATAATCTTTGTGATCATGGGGCGGGTAGAAATCCCGCTTGGGATCGTAACCTTCCTGCAGTGGGAGCGTTAACGGAAAGTCCTTCATGGTCAATCCCTGTTTCTCATGGGATTTTCCGCGCTTGAGTTCATCCAGCGAAACGGACAGCGCGATCTTCCTGCCGTACTGAATTCGGCTGCCGTCGGTATGCGCCAGTTTTATGGTCTGGCCGGTTTTTTGAATGGAAACCGGATGCACTGAAAATTCCGGCCCGTTCAACGGGTGTTTTATTTCAGAAGAAAGAAGAACATTCGGATTGAGCCCCATCCCTTGGGCATAACGGCCGAATGCAGTGTGTCCCTGTCCTATACTCATCAACAGGGCATTGGCCCGGACCCCTTGGCTTTCGTAAACCGGTGCCTCCAGTTCTCCCCATTGGGATCGAATTTGGACAACATCACCCTGTGACAGTCCGTTTTTGGCCATGGTTTCCGGATGCACCAGAACCGGTGTGTGCCAAGCAACTTTTGTCAACGGATCCGGAATTTCACTCAACCAGGGCATGTATGAGCTGCGGCCGTCAAAAAACCGGACAGACGGTGCGGCCATGAACACCAGTTCCGAATCCAAAGATGTCTTTATGCTATCAAAGACATCGGCAACGGTATCCGATACCGTTCCATACCACCGGCCGGAAGATTTCTGGTGGTGAGTTCCGCCCTGTCTGAAAATTTGAATCCGGTCTTTTTGATCCCGGATGGCGCCTTTTTGAATCAAATGTTTAAAAAGGTAGGTTTTAAAGTTATCAACCAAGAGATCATACCCAAATGCGGCTTCAAGAAAAACATCCCCGATAGCGGGCGCGGGGGTGAGTCTTCCCATGGCAGGTTGCAGGGTGCTGCCGATGCCGAGTTTGCCTTCGTATTCATCCCATGTTTCAAGGGGCAGGGCCGTTGGAAAAATAAGGTCGGCATACTGAGCCGTCTCATCCAAAACGTTTGTAAAGCTCACAACAAAAAGGGACTTTTCTTTCAAAGCATCTTTGACACCGCTTCCAGCCGGCAGGGAAAAAGCAGGATTGGTATTGTTAATAAGCAACAGATCCGCAGGTTCTTTTTTCAATGCCTTGAAAAAGTGGATGACTTCGGCCCGTTTCGCGGCAATTTCCACACGGTGCCGGTTTACAAAATCGAAAAGGGTTAATTTTGGATCTAAAATAAGATTTAAAAGATTTACCGCCACATGGGTCTGGAAATCGTTTCCTCCATACGAACCGGTTCCGGTGCCAAGGATCAACGGCCTTGACGATTCCATGAGCCGGGACAAGAGCATCTGAAAGTGCTCGGCAGATATACCTGAATGTGGGGTGACATCTATTCTGGTATACGGAGAAATTGTTCGAACCAAGAGCGAACGGAACGATTCCGGAAGATGTTGCCCCCGGCCGAGCTTCAGGACCTCATTAATGAGCGATAGAACAATGACGGTTTCGCCGCCCGGAGTACACGACATCCACTGGTCTGCATTGGCGGCGGTTAAGGATTGATATGGACTGATATGGAAAAACAGATTTTTTCCCCCGTCTTTCAGAGCATGCATATCCTTGAACTTTTGCGCATATTCCACTGGAGACAGCCAGGTTTCNNAGAAAATCCGCACCAAATGAGATCAGCATGTCAGCGTCTTGAAGATTGTATGAAATGAGTCCGTTAAGACCAAAGACTTTTTCATTAGCCGATCTTAAGGATTCATAGGCAAAGGGCTCAAACACCATTGGACCTGAGGATTGCCACTTTTCAAGGGATTGGGCGAACAGGTTGAGAAGGCTTTCACCCTCGATCTGTGTCAGCATTCGCACCCGATTCGTTCCTTTATTTGCAGCTTCGGTAGCTTTTTCTTTTAATAGCGCCAAGGCTTTGGGAAACGAAATCGGCTGCCATACCGCCTCGGTTTTGAGCAGGGGGGTATTGATTCTGTCCGGATGATATATTCTTTGCAGGGCGGCTTGACCCCGCATGCAAAGCTTCCCGTTGTTGATGGGATGAAGCGGG
>DNGT01000080.1 GCA_003486165.1 Desulfobacteraceae bacterium | reverse complement strand
AAATCTGGAAAGATATTATGGAAATTGAATGAGAGTTACATTTTTGTAATTAATTGGGTTTAATTTTAACAAAATTGTAAGCGATCATTTTTATATTTGCGCCTGTATTGACGAATAACTATTTGTATTAATAGATATTTATGAATATTTGGTGTTGTGGCACACTTGTTGCTGATATAAATAAATCGTAACACTTTAGCCTTTTGAAAACATTGCCGCTTCAGGTACGATTAAATTTTTTGCTGAAAGAACTCGTGAATAAGGGCTCGTAATGAAAGAACCCGCCCGGGCTATTAACAGAGGTTTCTGTTTTAACAGAGGGTTTCATCCATAAAGTTAAATCGCTTATGGTTCTTTCAAAACGATCCCTAATCCACTCAGACAGCTTCCAGCCAAAAATTTAATCATACCTGAAGCTTCTTTGAAATTGTTTGAGTTGAAATGACATTAACAAACACGAAAAAGATAAAGACGAATATGCCGGCTGCAGAGCGGTTGCGGGAAAACACCGAAAATCTGATTTCCGATTTTATAAAAAGAAAATCGCCGGACTTTATAANNAAATGGGGATGGAAAAGAATCCCTATGCGATCATTGCGCTTGGGGGTTATGGACGAAAAGAGCAGTTCATTCATTCGGATGTGGATCTTTTGTTTCTTTTTGAGAGGTATGTTCCCGACAAGGCCGAGCATCTTATCCAGGAAATTGTCTACCCGTTGTGGGACATCGGTTTTGAAGTGGGGCATGCCACACGATCTCTTAAAGAATGTGTGAAATTAGCTATTGATGACATTGAGGTTTTGACGTCCCTTCTTGACGCACGTTTTGTCTGCGGCATGTCGCTGTTGTATTCATCCTTGATGGAGCATCTTCGCAAACGGTTAAAAGAGAAGCATTCAACTAAAGTCATAAAGAAGCTGATCGATATCAGCCAAAGCAGACATGAATGTTTCGGAGATTCGTCGTATTTGCTCGAACCCAATCTCAAGGAAGGCCAGGGTGGATTGAGAGACTATCACACCATGCTCTGGATTGCCAGACTGAAATCGAATCTCAAACAATTCAGAGACCTCGAGTATTATGGTTTTTTGTCTCATGATGAATTTCAGGCCATGAGGCAGGCGCTTGAGTTCATAGGTAACGTGAGAAACTGTCTGCATCATTTGTCCGGTAGGAAATGTGATCAGCTCTATTTTGAATACCAGATCAAAATGGCAGATGCTCTGAAGTTTGGCCAAAAAAACGGACAGCAACCGGTGGAACAATTTTTGAGCAAGCTTCATAGTCAAATGGAATTTTTAAAACAGCAGTATCTGATGTTTCTATACGAGCAGGGGTTGTTTAAGGGGGTGAGACGCTCGAGAAAGGCATTAAAACACACCCTCACTAAAGGACTCGAAATTACGGAAAATGGGACGATCACCTTTGTTTCTTCCGAAGACATCCTGCGCGATCCGAACCTTTTGATGAAAGTATTTGAAGAAAGCGCGACTCTGAATATTCCATTAAGTGCAGAGGCCAAAAGGCTGGTCAGGGAATTTTCCTTTCTTGTTGACGAAAAATTTTCTTCTTCGGTGTTAAATCTTGAATCATTTGAACGGATTTTAGCTAAACCATCATCGTCATTTAATGTGCTCAACGAAATGCTAAATACCGCTTTTTTAATTCGATTTATACCGGAATTTACAGGAATTTCCAATAGAATTCAATATGATGAATACCATCTTTATCCGGTTGATCGACATTCGCTGAGGACCGTTCAGAATATTAAAAGATTCGGCACATCCGAAGGAATTTCAGAATATCCCTTATGCAGTGACATTTATAACAGGTTAAAAAAACCTAATCTTTTGTTGTGGGCGGCGCTACTGCACGACATCGGTAAAGGTGAGGCCGGTGTAAGTCATTCCATCAGCGGTGCCGAGATTGCGAAGTCGATACTGCTTAAGAAAGGTTACCCCACCGAGGATATAGAAACGGTCTCTTTTTTGATAAAAGAGCATCTATTATTGATGAAGACCGCCACTCGAAGAGATTTGAATGACGAAGAGACAGCCATCTCGTGTGCAAGAAAGATAAAGGATATCGATTGTTTAAAAATGCTTTATTTGTTGACTGTGGCCGATTCCATGGCCACCGGTCCAAAAGCCTGGAGTGACTGGACCGCTACACTGTTGAGAGATCTTTTCTTTAAAGTTTCAAATGTCCTTGAAAAGGGGGAACTTGCAACCAGAGAGGCTGTTGAAACTGTTGAGAAGAAAAAAGCAGGGGTCTTAGGGGCCGCAATAAATCACTATGCCGAGAGCGATATGGAGACACTTTTCAATTTTATGTCTCCTCGATACCTTCTTTATACGCCGTCTGACAGTATCATGGAACATATCGAACTGTACAAAAACATGGGAACAGCGGACTTTATCTGGAACGTTTCAAAAACTACGGATTCCAATACCCGAACGGTTACCATTTGCGCACATGATCGTCCCGGTCTTTTTTCAAAGATTGCGGGGACATTTACGTTGAACGGTCTGGATATCCTCGATGCGCAGATCTTTACATGGCGGAATAATATTGCCCTTGATATTTTTGAAGTTAACCCGCCATTGGATCAGATTTTTGAAAAGGAAAGGTGGCAACAGGCTGAAACCCATCTCAAATCGGCGCTGTCGGGCAATCTGGATCTAAAGACGGCGCTGGAAGAAAAAATAACGGTATACCGGCCGGCCAAACGTTACGTAAAAGGCAGACCCCATCAAATCAACGTGGACAATGACAATTCGAGTTTCTTCACAATTATTGAAGTATTTGCTTATGATTTTCCGGGACTACTATATACGATCACCGATGCACTTTTCAGGTGCGGGCTAGATATTTGGGTAGCCAAGATCGCAACAAAGGTGGACCAGGTTGTGGACGTTTTTTATGTCAGGGATTTTGATGGCCAAAAAGTTGATTTGCCGGACCAGGTGGAAAAAATTAAAACAACCATTAAAGAAGTTTTACCGGGTTTCAAAACGTAATACCAAAATAAGTGGAACATATTCACCTGTCGTATGGTGATCTTTTGATCCGTGATTGGGGTGGTAACTGATACCACTGATTGGTCACAAGGTTTAACGATATAAGGAGGAAAGGGTATGAAAAAGGTAGAGGCGATCATCAAGCCGTTCAAACTGGA
>DNGT01000392.1 GCA_003486165.1 Desulfobacteraceae bacterium | reverse complement strand
GTGGTGCTGAGTTTTGACACCTCTCCGTTATTAAAAGCCACTTTTTTGCTTTACGTGTTTCCGATTATCGCCATGATTATCGGCGCGTTTGTCGGTCAGCAGCTGGCGCCCAATTTTAATTTTGACGCATCCTTTTTGTCTGCAATTTTTGGGTTTTTGTTTTTCGGGCTTACCATTCTTTTCGTACGGTCCAAAGGGAATAAACTGGCCCAAAGGGATGAATACCGACCCAAAATTATCAGGGTCATTGGCCAATCCTAACTGGATTCTTTCAACGCCAAAGCACCCACCGGACAAGCTTTGACACAGCTACCACAGTCGCTACATGCAAGCGATGAAACATCTGTTACACTATATGTGCTTATGACCGTGTCAAACCCTCTTTTGGCAAAGGTTAAGACAGATTGGCCATGTTTTCCCCTGCAAATATGCACGCATTTTCCGCACAAAACGCATCGGTTCGGATAGTGGTTTAAGAAAGGATGGGTCTCGTCGATCTGTGTCTCTTTAAGATATCGCTCCAGGCGCTTTGGCTTTAAGCCGACTTTTAAGAATTTGGCAATATTCTGAAGTTCGCAATTTTTATTGGCGTGACAATTTTTACAATCCACATCGTGAACCGACAAAAGAAGGCGAAGGGCGGTTCGTTGGAGTTGCCTAACCCCAGGAGTATCGGTTTTAACAACCATTTCATCCCTGACTTGAACGGTGCATGATGGGACCGGCTGTTTTATACCCTCAATTTCAACAAAGCACATTCTACAGGAAGCCGAAGGCCTCTCCACATTTTCAAGATAGCAAAGGTTCGGGATGTAAATCTGGTTGTCAAGGCATGCTTGAAGCAAGGTCTTTCCTTCTCTGGTTTCAATTTCTTGGTTGTCCACCAGGAGTTTCAGCATCATTTATGGTCCTTTTTATTTTTTTCCGGTGGCTTTTCAATGTAAGGCACCAAATGCGGGGGAGATACTTTCCGAACCGCATCATACTCCGGCGGACAGGCGACCAAGCACTCACCACACTTTACACAAAGTTCCTGGTCAACCCCTTTTTTTCGATTGCTGGTGGTAAACACCGCATCAACCGGGCAGCAGGTGGCACAGGCATCACAGCCGCGTGCACAGAGCTCCAAATCGAAATAAAAAGCGGTCAGCGCCCGGCACATCAGGGCAGGACAACGCTTTTCTTTGGCATGGGCCTCATATTCATTCCTGAAATATTTTAGGGAAGTGAGCACGGGATTCGGAGCGGTTTTACCCAGGCCGCAAAGTGAACCGGTTTGTATATCCTGACTCAATGTTTCCAGCAATTCCAGATCACCTTCCAGTCCCTCACCTTTTGTTAATCGCCTGAGTATTTTAAGCAGATGATAGGTTCCGATTCTGCAAAACGTGCACTTGCCGCAAGACTCCTTCTGGGTAAAATCGAGGAAATACCGGGCGACCTCCACCATACAGGTGTCTTCATCCATGACCACCATGCCTCCGGATCCCATCATTGCACCGGCTTTTGTAAGAGAATCGAAGTCGATCGGTGTGTCCAGAAAGTCTTCGTTAAGACACCCACCTGAAGGCCCGCCGATCTGGACGGCTTTGAATTTTTTATTGTTAGGGATACCGCCACATATATCAAAGATCAGGGTTCGTAACGACACCCCCATGGGAATTTCTACCAGACCCGCATGAACAACATTTCCCACGATGGAAAAAATTGCGGTTCCGGGGCTGTTTTGTGTACCGATACCTCTGTACCAGGTCGCGCCATGATTCAGTATGGGAGGAACAGAAGCCAGGGTTTTTACATTATTGATCACCGTCGGCTTGTCCCACAGACCTTTTTGAACCGGATACGGTGGCCGATGCCGGGGCATGCCGCGATACCCTTCAATGGATCGAATCAGTGCTGTTTCTTCACCGCAAACAAAGGCCCCCGATCCTTGAAATACATCAATTTTCAGATCAAAGGTGCTGTCCAATATTCCTTTTCCCAAAATCCCCAGTTTTTCTGCCTGTTGGATGGCGTTTGTGACGAGTTTGACAGCCAGCGGGTATTCCGATCTGACATATACCATCGCTTGTTGAGCACCGACGGCATAGGCACAGATGGCCATGCCTTCCAACACCTGATGCGGGTTGCTCTCCAAGATGGTTCTGTCCATATATGCACCGGGGTCTCCTTCATCCGCATTGCAGATCACAATCTTGTCCTGTTCTATGACACTTTTTGCCAGTTTCCATTTTCTTCCCGTGGGAAATCCGGCGCCGCCTCTGCCTCTTAAACCGGAATGCTCCACTTCTTTGATCACTTCTTCAGGATCGAGCTTTAAAGCCCTTACAAGGGTTGAATATCCACCCGCAGCAATATAGTCATAGATATCTTCGGGATCAATACGCCCGCATTTTTCCATAACGATTCGTTTTTCCTGATTGAATCTGGAAAAATCAGTCACTGAAGGAATCAGTTCGTTTTCCTCTGTGGCCCCGTAAATGTGTTCGAATCGAGGATCTCCGTCTCCCAAAAAGAGTTTCACGAGCATTTTGGCTTTACCTGGGGTGACCTCGTGATAAAATATCGGTGGAAATCCGGAATCGGGATGATCGATAATAACCACCGGTTCTGCATAGCAATGGCCGAAACATCCCACAGTATGGATGCGGGCTTCAATATTGTTTTCAACAAGGGCTTCTTCAAACGCTTTTTTAGTCTCCAGGGCACCGGAAGCAATGCCGCAGGTGGCCATGCCGATGTGAATTTTGGGAACCGGGGCATCCCGGAATGCAGCCCGGCGTTTCTCTGCCTCTTTTCGGATGGTGTTGAATTTCAGATCGATGTTTTTATGATTGTCCGGGCTCATGTTGTTTATTTTCTCTTTCTTCCATTTCTTCTTGTAATTTTATCCGCAAAATAAGCCCTTCGACCTTGCTGGGAGCCATGTGCCCGTGTACGGTTTCATCGATAATGGCCACCGGCGCCAGAGCGCAGCAACCGACACAGGCCACTCTCTCTATGCTGAATTTTCTGTCAGGTGTAGTTTGGCCTTCGGGGATTTCAAGTTTGCGTTCAAAATTTTCAAGGATGATATCACCTGCTCTGACGTGGCATGCGGTTCCCAAGCAGACTTTAATCGGGTATTTGCCGGGTGGATGAAACCGGAACTGGTTATAAAACGTTGCAACTCCATAAACTTCGCTTTCGAGGATTCCGAGGTGCTGTGCCACTATTTTTAAGGCCTCAGAGGGGAGATAGGATAGGTTGTTCTGGACCATCTGTAGGATGGGGATTAGATTTCCTCTATGCTTTTCAAAGGTTTCAAGTTTTATGGCAACATGCTTTAAAGTGTCTTTTTCTTCCTCTGTCAACTCTTGATTCATCGAGCAACCCTTTGTCCAAATATGCAAACTCAGCCAATTCTGATGATTACCGGTTTCATGCATATCGCCGATTTTTAAACAAAACCGGTTTTTTTTACATCGTGAAAAAGAAAATGTCAATCCAAGGTATCAGGAATCGGGGTGTTTTGTTTGTTACAAGCCATTTATAAGCCTCCGGTCCGTAGAGCGGAATGGATAATATTTATTGAAATGGGTTTTTTAAAAAAGATAAAATTAATATAAACCTTCAATGAATGAAAACTACTTGGTGGCCTTGCGATCCACCAATTGGGAGCATTTCAAGAGCACCCCCCCGGCAAGGGCAATGAAACCACTGATCATAAAAAGTGTAAATGTTCCAAATGTTTCAAAGAGATAACCATTTATGAAAAACCCGACCATTAACCCAAGCCCATAGGTTACGGCGTTATTTACCGCCTGTCCCAGAGTCTTGCCTTCGTCTGGCGTTAATGAATCAATATAAAGAATGCTGGATACATGAAACGTACCGTACGTGACGGCATGTAAAATCTGCAAAAACAGAATAAACGCGGGAGACGTCGCAACAAAGAGGGCCATCCATCTGAACACTGCCACCATAAAAGAAAAAAACAAAACATTATCTGTGGAAAAGCGCCTAAAGATGATATCAGAATTGATCATCACGATAATCTCTGCAATGGATGCNNACTTTGGCGTTTGAAGAAAAAGAGGTTTGTTTTTTGATCTGAATGTCAGGGATTTTGATGGAAATGAGTGCTTGTGCCAGGGAACCCAAAAAAATGAGTATAAGGATTATTTCGATGGAGTAAATATCTATGACTCTGCCCAGCAAAAGAACCGTCATAATAAATGCGATTGACCCCCATCCTCTCATCCTTCCATAGCTTTTCTTTTTTGTGCCCAATACGTCCATGGTAAAGGCTTCCAGGAAGGAAATGATCGGAGAGTAAAATATCCCGTAAAAGACGGTGATGAACAGCATCTCCCAAAAATCGGTAGTATAGAGATAAAATGCCCATATTGCGGTACTGATAAAACTGCAAAATATATAAATGGGTCTTCTAATGTGAAACCGATCGGCCAGCCCTCCCCAAACCAGCGGAAATAAAACCAGGGCAATGGATCTGATGGCCGACAGAACACCGATTTGGACCCCGCTGAATTTGAGGTGGTAGCAATATAAATTGAAATAGGGCAAAAATACGCCCATGACGCCAAAGTATAAAAAATACTGGGAACCAATAACCAGTTTGAACGAATTTTTGGGGTAATTGTTCACGAGTTTTTAAGATTTGTTAATTTCACAAATTGAGAAGATAATCACATTCTAAAACACAGCCGTTCTAAACATAAATTTAACTTTTACGTATAGGGATGTCATGGGTTTTACCGCTTAATTCGAGGTGATATCGATGTTGATCGAATTTCAAGCGATGGGCCAGTTTTAACATCGCCCGGTCGATAAATTTGATCCGATGGCCGGCGTGCTCCATGTACAGATTATCNNTTTTGAACGAACAGGTTCTCCGGGGCCAGGGGAATCTCGTCTTTCGTATTCAGGATCAGGCGGATATCGTCGGAATCATCTTGTGGTTTGACGTCAAAAACAAACAGGGCGGTATCTTCGTATTTAAAATAAACCTTTTCGATGGTGCGGTCATCGTGTTTTTGCATAAGATGATACCCATCGGCATCCTTTCGAATCGAAGAATGAAAGTAGTCGATAATTTTTTTATGCTCAAATACGCCATGTTTATTGTGCCATCTCCCACGAGCGTCCAGCCAAAAGACGGCTTCCTCTTTGGGCACCACAAATTCTTTTTTCTCTTTTTCGCTCACATCCTTTTTCCCTTTTTCGTCATTATTTGGGGATCAATTCCCGATAGGCTTCCTCTATTTCTTTAAATCGCTGTTCTGCAAGCTCTCTAAATTCATCGCCAAGATGATGCAGCTTGTCCGGGTGATATTTATTGGCCAGCTCCCTGTAGGCTTTCTTTATTTCTTCAGGTGATGCATCTTTGGGAACATTCAATATCGTGTATGGATCCTTTGATGCATTCTTTTCCTGGAAATGATTCGTTCCATGGGTGTCCTTTCGAGATGATTCTTTGTTGTATTGGGACGAACCGCGGCTTTGATGATAAAAGGTTTGGAAATCGGGTGGTTTCTGGCCGAGATTTTTAAAAACCCGCCACAGAATATATAAAAGGAAAATGTCGTCGAGCCAGCCCCAGCCTATGAGAAAATCAGGAAGAATGTCATACGGGTTCAAGGCATAAATCAATCCGATAATGATCAGCAGGATTTTCATTCTCAAGATCCTTGCCAAAATTGAGTAAGAAAATTTGTTTTTTTAAGAGTTTGTATTCTTGGAAATTGATCCCTTAACTTCGATCTGTTTCAAAGACCTAAACAGTTACGTTTTATGAAATATAACATAAAAGGAGAAAATTGTCAGCTATACCTCTTATGAGGTTTTTATTCGAATTTGTTGTACCGCAATCAGGGAAATCATACTCAAAAATGCGCCGAAGATAAATGGAATACGGTAATCGATGATCCACAACAANNAGGATCACGGCGGCAATGTGATTGATGGTAAATCCCACGGCCATGCTCGGAGCGATATCCCTCGGATCTCCCACTTTTTGAAAATAGGTGCGAATGGCAATGGCAAAATTGAAAAAAATGTGGTCCAGTATATAAAGCACGGCCACAATCCATTTTGACTGAACGAAGGCATAAGCAAGAAAAATAAATATCAGGCTGAAGTATTCACAAGAAAGCACGGCCCTTTCACCGAAGCGAATGATCGATCTGCCGATAAGCGGACTGATGAAATAGTTGATCAGATTGTTGATGACAAAAAGGATGGTGACTTCCTGAACCGTAAAATGAAACTTTTTTACCAGTAAAAAAACGGCAAATGCGATGAAAATCTGGCGTCTCGCTCCGGCCATAAAGGTGAGAAAATAAAACAGCCAGTATTTTTTTCGGAAAACCATTTTTTTGTGTTGCGGAACAATGTTTTGATCCACAGGGTTTTGAAAAAATCCCCATATTCCTGCGGTTGCAATCAATCCTCCGATGAGCAGATACAATTGAGTGAAATTCAGAAAAGAGGCAACCAAATAGATGAAGATGCCGATTCCGATGTTCGAAGCTGCAGAAAGTCCGCGAAGTTTGCCGAATACCCATGGAGACGTGTTTTTGTCAAAATATTGAAGGGTCAAAGATTGATTGGTGGTTTCATAATAATGAAAGCCGAAACTCATGATCAGGGTCGTTATCAGAAGACCGCCGAATGAAGGAAAAAGCCCGGTGGCCGCTATTCCGATACCCAAAATCAGAGTGGACAGGGCAGACAGGCGATGCTCTTTAATAAACATAATGACAAACACCGCGAGCAACGCCAAAAAGCCCGGAATTTCTCTGACTGACTGAATGATTCCCACATGATCACCATTCAGACCAACAACTCTAACGGCAAAATTATCGAACAGCGTTCGCCATGCCTGGAGTCCTATTGCCGAACTGATGGTCAACACCATCAGATAGCGGTACATGGGGTTTTGTTTGATGTTTTTTATCTTGAGATCCAATGGATTCCATCTTTAATTATTGTAATGGGTTAGTCCTTTGAAACAAATCGATTTCAAAATGGGCTTCAGGTATAATTAAATTTTTGGCTGGAAGCTGTTTGAGTGGATTAGGGATCGTTTTGAAAGAACCACAGGTGATTTAAGTTTATGGATGAAACCCCTGTTAGAGCAGAGGCATTTATTAATAGACCGGGCAGATTCTTTCATTACGAGCCCTTATTCACGAGTTCTTTCAGCAAAAATTAAATTATACCTGAAGCGGTAATGTTTTCAAAAAGCTAAAATGGTATTTATTTTTTAAGTCACGTATTGCATCCGGTTGTTGCTAAAAAGCCTAAGACATCGCAGGCTGAACATATCCGGAAAAACAGCTCGCATAGCATAGGGATGTCAAGCCTAAGTGTCAAATCCTTTTGAAACAAAGTGCGATGAATGCCAGAAAATAGGCTGAAATTGCAAAGATCATGATTGCGGAAATACCTATACCCAAGGCGATTTGAGCAGATGCGATGGATGCCAATACCGACGCGCATCCATTTATCGTCCAGGCGTATGTCCGCTGGGCAGGAAGATTCAAAATATATCGCATGCCAAGAGGAAAGGGGAGTCCAAGTAAGAATCCCGGCGGAAGGAGAAGCAACAGTGACAGGGGGTAACGTAAGAATTTGTTGAGCTGTATGACGCGATGCATCATGGGATTAAAAATGAAGAACATGCACACGAGGATCACGATAAGTGCAGCGATTGCAATGGGAAAATTTTTAGCACTGATTCGCTGTGACCAATAGCCGCCGAATGCCGAAAACACAAGGAGTCCTGTAATGACTACGGTTAAACTGATCACCGGATCGGCAAAAACAAAAATGTATTCTTTAATAAAATAGAGTTCAATGAACATAAACCCTGAACCCACGGCAAGAAAGTATAGCATGTGGGAGAAGTAGAATTTTCGAGTTTCTTTTAAGGTGGCAAAAAAGGGAAGAATCAGAAGAAGAATGGATATCCCCAGTGCTTCTATTAAAACAGCGGAAACGACAATTTCACCGGACATGAATAAAGAATAAAATCTGCTCCCTGTCATTTTGTAAAGCGCTTTCAGTCGGGACCACTTTAAAAACCGGTAAGGGAAAGGATGGTTGTCGGTTTGAGGAAAAACATCCATGGGGTAGTTTCCAAAATATGTTTTTTCTGTTCCCAACCGGTAAGCTTCTGCAAGACGGTTGATCTCGTTATAATGATACGGGGCATCGAAAACATTAAACCGATTGACATTTTTTTTCGATATTCCGGGAAGGTAGACAATATCAAAATTTAGATTTCGTGAGACGTCTTCTAGTACGGTTTTATCGTTAAAAGGTGGTATAGATACGATCATGGTAAAGCTGTTCCAGTTGCGCAGAACAGCGATGTGTTTTTCAGGGTTTTTGATTTCAAGGGATCTCAAGCTTTCATATGCAGTGGCCCAGAGGCGAATCGCGTCTGACGGTGGCAGTAAAAGTAAACGTGAGACAATGAAAACACCGTTATTAGAAAGATGTTCAAAATATTGTGTAAAACTTTCAATGGTAAAAAAATAATCCTGGGTCAGCGCCGCTGATCCAGGGAGAGAGGTTCCCCAGTTTTCTATGTGTATGATGTCGTATCTCCGGTCGGATCGAGCTAAAAATGTTCTCGAATTTTGGTTGATAACCGGAAGTTTATAATGTTGCTGAACACGCTTTGCGATCTGGGGTTGTTGCTCGACAATGGTGATGCTGTCTGAACCGGATGCCAATGCGCATGGAATGGCTGATCCGCCGCCATGCTGAATCACAAGAATGTGCTTTGGATGGGGCACAAGAAGGTATCCGCTGTATGGGAGAGTGAATTTTGAGAATTGTGCGTCGTTTTGGGATGTTAATTGATATAGGAATAAGGGATTGTCTCCATCTTTGAACGTAGCCGTCTGATCGGGGAGCAACCCTTCGTATTTCAGGCTTAATCCCGGTGCAAATCTAAGGTGAGGGCTTTCAACATTCTCGAATCTGCCGCGTATACTGTTTGTGACTTCGGTGATTCGGGTGTTGGGAAATAAAAGCATCTGGCTGAGCTTCTTGTATGGAGAGGGTTTCACCCGGACAAAGCTGTTGCCGCCTTTAACAATGAGTATTCCTGCAGTGATGATAATGCAAATACAGATCAAGCGAAAGTATCTTCTTCTTGTTATAATACGACGTTGGTTGTGATCCGGGTGCTTTAAAAAGATCACTGCCAAAGGAATGAGTGCGGAGAGAATGATAAGATTCCCTTCATAAATGGAAGGAAGAAAAATAACCGGAATGATTGCTCCGGATGCCGATCCTGCCATATTCGCAAAATATACAAAACCGGTTTTTTCGGGCATAAAAGCATACGAAATGGACATGACAAGGCCGGTGAAAAAAAAGGGTAGCGCCAGAAGAAGATAAGCTGTTAAAAGATAAAAGGCTTGGACAGGTTCTAAGGGCAGCCGGAAGTAATCCAATGGAATTCGATTTAATACGATAAATGAGATGATGGTAGAAATGGTAAAAAGGATGGTGAAAATATGGATATTTTCAAAGGAGGAAAGATGTTTTTCCCAGCCTTTTTTGTAGGTATCGATGATATTTAAAAATGTACCGCCGGCAGCAAAGCCGAAAAGGGTGATACTGATGACCATGAAAGACAAGTGGTTCCATTGACTGATGGAAAAAACTCTGACAAGGAGTATTTCGAAAGACAGAGCAGAAAGCGATAATAGAAATACTGCCGTAAGTATCATGAAGTTTATTTGTAGAAATTCCGAAACATTCAGTTATGGTCAAGGGCATACCCGGTCATAGGTACAAACAGAACACCGGTAATCTGTTTGACGGTATAGTCCTCACCCTGTTTTATGACAAGGCTCAGGTTCTGGTAGCTGAACGGGTTTCCAAGGGGAAGAATGAGTCGCCCACCGTCTTTGAGTTGCTTCAACAAAGGTGGTGGGATATGATCGATGGCAGCTGTGATCATAATACAGTCAAAAGGAGCTGCCTCAGGCCAACCAAAATAGCCGTCTGCGTGACGGGTTTTAATGTTCGTGTAACCCAGCGAGTGAAGTGTCTGGTTTGCTTTTGTATGGAGGTTTTTCCTGATTTCAATGGTGTAAACTTCTTTGACGACATTTGCGAGAACGGCGGCCTGGTAGCCGGAGCCGGTTCCGATTTCAAGGACGCTTTCAGGGCCTTTGAGTTTAAGTCTTTCGGTCATAAGGGCCACAATGTATGGTTGGGAAATGGTCTGTCCCTCACCGATGGGTAAGGGATGGTCTGCATAGGCCTGGGAAGCAAGGTCTTCCGGGACGAAACTGTGTCGAAGGACTTCGGACATGGCTTTTAGCACTTTTTTATCGGATATCCCCCGCAGACGGATCTGTGAAAGCACCATTTTTTCCCTTGCCTGTTGGTATTTAGGGGCGTCTTTTTGAACCCGACCCATGAGAAATGACGGGAATACCGTAATAATAAGAAGGGCAATGAGGTGTTTTTTCATGGCAGCTTCTTTTTGTGGCTCAAACCATCGAACAGGAGGCTTTGAAACAGCTTCTAAAAAGGATGAAGAACTCTGTAGATAAGGACACCTACTATGGCAATCGCCAATACAATGGTGAAAATCAGCTGATCAGTATCAAATCTTTTCATGAAACGTAGAGATTAATCTTCTCTGTCCAACCCAAATGCGGTATGAAGTACACGTACGGCAAGCTCTGTATACTTTTCTTCGATGATACAGGAAATTCTGATTTCCGATGTGCTGATCATCATAATGTTTATGTTTTCTCTGGCCAGTGTGTTAAACATCATTGATGCCACGCCCGAGTGGTTTTTCATTCCAACGCCCACAACAGAAACTTTGGCGATGTTTTTATCACCCAGAACATTTTCTGCTCCAATCTCTTTTGCCACCTTTTTTTCGATCTCCATAGCAGCTGAAAACTGTTTTTTTGGAACCGTAAACGTAAGGTCCGTTTGACCTTCGGCCCGCGTATTTTGAATGATCATATCCACAACGATACCCGCTTCAGAAATGGGCGCAAAAATATGGGCAGCAACCCCCGGTCGGTCCTGAACCTTTCTAAGGGTGATACGGGCTTGATCTTTGTCATGTGTTACTGCGGAAACAACAAGACTTTCCATGCCGGCGTCTTCACTAACAACCATGGTTCCCTCCTCTTCGCTAAAAGACGATCTAACATGNNCAGATATTGGGATCAGCGGTATAGATCCCGTCCACATCGGTATAAATCTCGCAGATATCCGCCTTAAGCGCTGAGGCGATGGCTACGGCGGATGTATCCGATCCTCCCCGTCCGAGAGTGGTAATATTGCCGCTGACATCACATCCTTGAAATCCGGCCACGACAATGATATTCCGTTTTTCGATAAGCTTCATGATATATTCGGCGCCGATTTCGATGATCCGTGCATCACCGAAAGCACAGTCTGTAACCACTTTGGCCTGATGTCCGAGCATGGACAACGCAGGATAATTCATTTGTTTTAATGTCATGGCCATAAGTGCTGCCGTCGTTAGTTCACCTGTTGCAAGAAGAACATCGAG
>DNGT01000169.1 GCA_003486165.1 Desulfobacteraceae bacterium | reverse complement strand
ATGATGTTCGGTGAACCCCCTCTTCCCCCTGTGCGTACCAGAACAAAAACCGGGAAAATCATCCTTGAGATGAATCAGGTATCTGCTCCAGGTGGTCGCACGGGTTTAAAAAACTGTGATCTCACCGTTCGCCAGGGAGAGGTGGTCGGTTTGGCCGGCCTCGAGGGAAGCGGCCAGGATGTTTTTCTCAGAACTGCAGCAGGCCTGAAGCAACCGTCCAAAGGATCCATACGTCTTCAGGACGTGAAAATGAACGGCAGGGATTATCATGTATTCAAAAACCATGGCGTCACATACCTGCCGGCTTCCCGCCTCGAGGAGGGATTGATATCCGGATTGAGCATAGCCCAGCATCTTTCACTTTTGGATAAACAAAAAGGGTTTTTTGTGAGACATCAAGACGCATTTCAAACAGCGAAAAAGAAAATAGCTGAATATCGTATCAAAGGAGAACCTAAATCCAATATAGAATCTCTGTCCGGGGGAAACCAGCAACGGCTTCTTCTTTCTTTTTTACCTGACGTTCCTGTACTGCTTCTGCTGGGGAATCCCACAAGAGGGTTGGACATGGAATCCGTTCTCTGGGTTTGGCAGCAGCTTCATCAATATTGTGAGCACAAGGCGTGTATTGTCTTTTCATCTTCAGAACTCGATGAAATCCTGATGAATGCAGATCGGGTGCTGGTCTTTTTTGATGGCGTTATTATTAAAGATGTGCGGACAGACCAAACGGACGTCCATGAACTTGGACGGGCTATTGCGGGCAAAACTTAACCCGGATATTTCACGAGCCTGATTCGTCCATTGGCTGCGTTATCAGGGGGTCGCGGTAGTTTACCACAGCTTCCCCCTGAGTGCCTTGCCAATGAATAAATCAGACTCGTTAAATATCCGGGTTGATTAAAGTCATTATGAAAATATTATTTAGATACATGTTTGAAGGCGTTTTGACACTGTTTGCGGTGTTTTTTTTCACCACAATAATTATGCTCGTTTCCGGCGCCCCGCCTTTTGCCGCCTATTATTATATTTTTAAAGGATCCCTGGGATCCTGGATTAAACTGGGCCAGGTCATACAGGTCTGGATCCCGCTGACACTTTGCGCTGCGGGCCTTTTATATACATTCAGAATCGGTCTCTGGAATATAGGCATTGAAGGGCAGGTCATGCTGGGCGCCGTGTTCACGACAGCAGTTCTTAGGATTGACGCGGCAAAGAGCATGCCGATGCTATTTATCGGGCTGTCTTTTCTGGCCGGCATCACCGGTGGTGCGATATGGGCGATTCTTGCAGGAGTTTTAAAAACAAAAGGGGGGGTAAATGAAATTTTTGCAGGACTGGGGCTTAACTTTGTCGGTCAGGGGGTTATCCTTTGGCTGATATTCGGACCCTGGCGGCGTCCTGGAATCGCTTCCATGAGCGGAACCGAACTATTCCCTCAGGAATTGTGGCTTCCCCTTTTACCGGCCTTGCGGCTTTCCTCTGTGGGGCTGGTTCTTGCTGTGACAGCCCTGGTTTTAACGGCACTGTTGCTGCGGCATACCCATATGGGGTTAAACTTGAAAGCCATCGGAAATAATCGTGATGCAGCCTATCTGTTCGGTCTGAAACCCGACCGATATATGATCNNGCCGGCGTGTATCATCGTCTTCTACCCGCCATTTCCAGTAACTACGGATACCTTGCTCTTCTGGTGGTGATGCTTGCAAACTACAATGTGTGGATAACCCCATTGGTGGCTTTCTTTTTTGCGTGCTTGAACGTCGGCAGTATTCAGCTTCCCATGATGCTTGAACTCGATTCGTCATTAAGCGGCGTGATTCAGGGCTCGCTGGTTTTGGCAACGCTGGCCTTACATTCATGGCGCATTCACGGGAAAATGTCCGGAGGAACCCCTGCGACATGACCGAGCTTGATTTAACCATATTATTTGCCGGTGTCGTGGCCGGAGCAGCGCCCATTGTCCTGGCGACACTGGGGGAAACGGTTACGGAAAAAGCAGGCATAATCAACCTTTCTCTGGACGGAACCATACTCTTAAGCGCCATGGCTGCCTTTGTTGTTGCCTTGAAAACCAACAATATTTTACTGGGCTTTGTTTTTGCTGCCGTCGTGGGGGGCATTGTTGCGGCAATCGTTGCTTTTTTCAGCATCTACCTTAACCAGTCACAGGTGGCGGTGGGATTCGTACTAACACTCATGACCCGTGACCTTGCCTATTTCCTCGGCAACTCTTATTCCCGTCTTCAGGGCCCCCAAGTTGTTCCGTTTCCGGTTCCGCTTTTAAAAGATATACCCTTTTTGGGGCAGATATTTTTTAATCAGAACCTGTTGGTTTATTTCAGCCTGGGCATGATCGTGTTTTGCTGGTGGTACATGTATAGAACCCCGCTTGGGTTACAGCTCAGATCTGTGGGGGAAAACCCCCGGGCATCCTATGCCAGAGGGATAAATCCTAAAAGGCAGCAGATGATGTATTCAATTTGTGGCGGCTTGTTAGTGGGGCTTGCCGGGGCAACGTTTTCTCTGTCCGTGAAGCCGGGCTGGGGAAGGCCCCAGGGAGCTGAGGGAGTTGGATGGATTGCCCTTGTGCTGGTTATTTTCGGAGGGTGGAATCCGATAAAGGCTGCGATGGGTGCCTATCTTTTTTCATTTTTGCAGGTCATGGGAATATACTGTCAGGGATGGTTGCCGACTATTCCAGCCCAGGTATTCCAGGTGGCGCCGTTTCCATTGATGATTTTTACCCTTTTGGTTATGTCTTTGGCACAGAAAGAGTCTGTGCAGAACTGGGCCGAAGATCACATGAGAATGAAATCGATATTGGCGTTTCTTTCCGGCAGCGTTCCAACCTCTTTGGGCAAGCCTTTCAGACAGGACTGATTGACAACTTTTTATATATATTATATTGGTCGCAAAGATTTTTTCAGTATCATTATTATGTGTTTAGATATATCTAAATCGTGGAGCAATTNNGGGGTCGATGTTGTCCTCATTGCAAGGCATGGGGAAAAACACAGGTTGAGTCCTAGCCAGGTCAACTACAGGGCAAATATTTACGCCTTAAAAGACCGGGGTGCGACTCATATCCTTGCAACAACGGCCTGTGGCAGCCTTAAAGAGGAAATAGAAAGAGGACATTTTGTCATTGTTGATCAGTTTATTGATTTTACAAAACACCGAAAAGTGACATTTCATGATTCCTTTGAAAGGGGGGCTGTGCATACGGCCATGGCCGAACCGTTTGACATCGAGCTGAGAAAGGCGCTTTATAAAGCGGCAAAAGATTTGAATTATGAAACCCACTTTGGTGGAACAGTGATAACCATTGAGGGGCCAAGGTTTTCAACCAAAGCAGAGTCAAAGATGTTTAAGATGTGGGGAGGAGATGTTATCAACATGTCGATTGCTCCTGAGGCGATTCTGGCAAATGAAGCAAAGATACCGTATGCAGTGGTCGCCATGTCTACCGATTACGACTGCTGGAAGGAAGATGAGGAGCCGGTTTCATGGGAAGAAATCCTGAAGGTATTCAACCATAATGCTGATCGAGTTAAGAAGCTTTTAGTGAATGCTGTTTCAAATATTAAGTGAGGTTGATATGAATCTTAAAGAAAAGATCCGAACCGTGCCGCACTGGCCCATTA
>DNGT01000025.1 GCA_003486165.1 Desulfobacteraceae bacterium | reverse complement strand
GATAAGCTGTTACGTATTTATGGCAGCTTGACCCGACATTAGATATTTGTTTCATTTCCAACAAGTTGGTTTGTTGACAACACTTTGATCAAGCATTAATGTTGGACATCGTTTTTAATAAAGCAAAATAATCTCTTTAAGAAAAGACCCTTTTCGCGAGGACTTTGCATGAGACGCGTTCATAGCCGAGAAAAGGAACAGTTTAAACAGCTGTTTAAGCAGGAAAATATTGACGAATTCGAAGATCGGTTTAAGATTCTTGAAGTTTTTCTTCAAACTGAACGCCACCTTACCGTCAGCGAATTGATTCAGCTTCTCGATGAAAGCGGATATACATTTGCACCCGATTTTGTCAGGGATACCTTAAAGCTGATGTGTCGATTCGGATTTGCCAGTAAAAATAGATTTTACAATGGAGAAGTGCGTTACGAGCATCGACATTTAGGTCAGCATCATGATCACATGATCTGTACAAAATGTAAACANNATTACCAACCTCAATAAAGGACAAATGGTGGTTGCCGTGGACTACAACCGGTATGTTTTGGGACGCGGCTTGGCCCAAAAGATTCTGGTAGAACCGGTTAGAAGCTGAATATGGAGACGGTTTATGTTGTTAAGTGAGATGAAAGAAAAGCAGACAGCAACTGTCGTCCGTGTCGGCGGGAACGGCGCGCTGCGCAGAAGGATTCTCGAAATGGGTATTCTCAAAGGCACAAGGATTTATGTTGAAAAATATGCGCCATTGAAAGATCCTGTGGAATTGATTGTCAAAGGTTATCATGTATCACTCCGCGTTGAAGAAGCTGCACAAATTACCGTTGAAAATGTGACATCATAACAATAGCTTCGCACCTTTAATTTTAAACAACACCAATAATTCGGAGCCGGCCGGAAAAATTTTTGGCCTGTGACGCCAAAGGCTTTTTAACCATATTCGGTGAAAAGTTTGAGTAATAAATTGTAATGATTCAAAAACGCCTATCAATAGCCCTTGCGGGCAACCCGAATTCAGGCAAGACGACAATATTCAACAACATTACCGGCACCCGTCANNATGGCCGATGTTGCTCGAACCCGTGGGATCAAAATCGACGATAAAAAGCTTTCCGAACTTCTCGCCGTTCCGGTGGTCTTTACCATCGGAAACAAAAACAAAGGTATCGAGACGCTTTTAGAAAAGGCCATAGAATTGGCGGAATCGGATTACGTTATCCCTAAAAAGCGAAAAGTAAAATACAGCAAAGACATTGAAGATTCCATTTCAAGAATTGAACACTTTATCAGGAACCATGCCGCAGATTCAATCCCTTACAATATTCGATGGACGTCCATAAAGCTCCTTGAAGATGATAAGATCGTAAAGGAACGCGTTCTAGAGAAAACCGGAAAAATCGGTGAGGATATTCTCAGAGAAATCGACAACCATCGGAATTTTCTTGTGGATCGTTTTGATGATGATCCGGAAATCGTAATGACTGATGAACGTTATGGTTTTATCGCCGGGATCATCATGGAAGTCCTTACAACATCAACAAAACAACGTGTCGATATATCCCGTAACGTAGATCTCGTCCTAACCAACCGGTTTGTCGGATTTCCAATCTTTATTTTTTTTATCTGGGCCATGTTCCAGTTGACGTTTTCCCTTGGTGCCTATCCAATGGACTGGATCAGCAGCGGCATTAATCTATTTTCAACACTACTGGCCCATGTACTTCCGGACAATATCATTAAGGATTTTTTAATAAACGGCATTATCGCAGGTGTGGGTAGCGTAATGATTTTTTTGCCGAATATCTTAATCCTTTTTTTTTGTATCGCTTTGTTTGAAGATACCGGTTATATGTCCAGAGCGGCTTTTCTGATGGACAAGATCATGCACCTTATCGGACTTCATGGGAAATCCTTTATCCCCATGTTGATGGGGTTCGGCTGTAACGTTCCGGCCATTATGGCCAGCCGCACTCTGGAAAGTGAAAAGGATCGAACCCTTACTATTCTTATTACCCCATTTATGTCCTGCTCCGCCAGACTTCCGGTTTACATTATTTTGGCCGGCGCGTTTTTCGGTGCTAAGGCCGGAACCGTAATTTTCGGCATTTATCTGTTGGGTATTATTCTTTCCATCATCACCGGTCGTCTTTTTCGATCAACCCTATTAAAGGGGGCTGATGCACCGTTTGTCATGGAGCTACCGCCGTACAGAATCCCCATGATAAAAAGCCTGCTGATCCATATGTGGGATCGAAGCAAAATATTTTTAAAAAAAATGGGGGGGTATATCCTTGCAGGTTCGGTTGTCGTATGGACGCTTAGTGCATTTCCTCAAAACATATCATATTCAAAAAATTATGACTTGAAAATAGAACAGGTCAAAACATATTTTCAAACCGAAATTGAAGCTGCCCAGGAATCTGACAAAGCACTATTAGTACAGAAGCGGGATGCCTCCGTTGCAGAACTCATAACAGAGAAAAAAGCTGAAAAGGCTGAAAAATCTTTTATGGGTCGTATCGGCAAGATCGTTGCCCCTATTTTTTCACCCATCGGCATCGACTGGCGTGGAAGTGTCGCCCTTATCACCGGTTTTGTGGCAAAAGAAATCGTTGTAAGTACCATGGGAATCCTTTATGCTGCTGATGATAGAGAGGATTCCGAAGCCCTTAAAAATGCCTTATTGTCATCCGGTATGACACCGATTGCGGCATTGGCAATGATGGTTTTCGTTTTATTATACATGCCGTGTCTTGCAACACTGGCAGCCATCCGGCGCGAGACCGCATCTTGGAAATGGATGATTTTCAGTATTTCATACAGTACACTGCTTGCCTGGGGAATGGCTTTTCTGGTCTATCAAGGCGGGAAAATGATTGGGGTGTAATGTTATACCTCAATTTAAGATTTACATAACGTGTTCCCAATCCGTAAAGCGACCTCTGAGTAAAGCAGGGAGTATATAAAATGCCGACATTTATACCCGCCTATATTGAAACTTTCAAGAAAGGATTACTGGCCGAAAAGATTGAAACGGCTTACAAAATTCTAAAATCCTGTACACTCTGTCCCAGACAGTGTAAGGTAGACCGGCTGGCCGGTGAAACCGGTGTGTGCAAAACCGGTAAAAAAGCATATGTTTCAAGCTTCAATGCGCATTTCGGCGAAGAAGGACCGTTGGTGGGAACCCATGGCTCAGGAACGATTTTTTTTACGCACTGTAATCTGCTGTGCATTTTCTGTCAAAACTACGATATCAGCCATCTGGGACACGGAGAGGAAATCTCCAATGAACAGTTGGCAGGCATGATGCTCCATTTGCAGAACAAAGGATGCCACAATATTAATTTCGTTACACCGTCCCATGTTGTTCCTCAGATCCTATCCGCCGTTGAAAACGCCATCTCCGAGGGGCTCTCGGTTCCCTTGGTCTACAATACCGGAGGATATGATTCTGTCCAAACGCTGAAACTTTTGGAAGGTGTCTTCGATATTTATATGCCGGACTTTAAGTTCTGGGATCCTGAAATCGCAAAGACAACATGTAACGCCAAAGATTACCCGGAGATAACACAAAAAGCGCTCATTGAGATGCACAGACAGGTGGGTGATCTTCTCATCGATGATCGTGGGATTGCCAAGCGCGGAATTTTAC